>JAIQGK010000042.1 GCA_020072645.1 Terriglobia bacterium | reverse complement strand
TTATTCGCCAGACCTCAATCCCATCGAAAAATGCTGGGCCAAGATCAAACTGATCCTACGAACCCTGAAGGCACGCACGGCTGAAGCACTGGACCCGGCCATCACTGAGGCTATTGCCGCTATCACTTCACAGGATGCCATGGGCTGGATACAGTATTGTGGATATCAGCACACTAAATGCTAAAACTGCATAAGCAACGCAGGCCTGTGGCTCCTCGTCCGCGATTCCGGCTGTTGCGCCGAGATTTGTTACTGGCTCCCTTGATCCGAGATCAAGAGGTAAGCTGGGCCGACAAGACGGTTACAAATGGCGAAGGCTTGGTCGGCCTAGCGGCCAGTAGCTAGAAGCTAGTAGCTGTTTTAGAATTTCTCCATGCCCCTACCCGAATACAAACAACTGGTAGACGAAGCGAAGCGCGAGATCAAGGAAATCAATCCCGCCGAACTGAAGCGTATGCAAGAACAAAAGCAGAACTTCACGCTCATCGACGTTCGTGAGCCGGACGAGGTGGCTGAAGGCGCGATTGCCGGAGCGAAACCGCTGCCGCGCGGCCAGCTTGAGCATAAGATCGATACCATTACCACGGACAAAAATGAGCCGATCGTTTGCTACTGCGGCGGTGGGGGACGTTCCGCCCTGGCCGCGCAGTCACTGAAGAAGATGGGCTTCAAGAATGTAATGTCACTGGCTGGAGGGTATAAAGGGTGGAAGAAATAGCTCTTAGCGCCGGTTTCTGGTACTTAGTATTTGGTATTTGGCTAAATCTTTCGCGCAATCACAATTGATTTGAGGCATCATATTCATTTGCAATCGATTCATAATTTAGGTGCTAATCGGCTCAACAGGTCACCAAATACCAAGTACTAAATACCAATTACCAAAGCAAAATTCTTTATTATCCAAAAAGGAACGCTCATGAACCTAAACGGAATCAAAATTACATGGCTCGGACACGCGACGTTTCTGGTGGTAACGCCCGGCGGAAAAACGCTGATTCTCGATCCCTGGATCACCGGCAATCCCGCTACGCCCGCCGACAAAAAGAAAATCGAGAAGCTTGATTATATGCTGATCTCGCATGGACACAGCGACCATTTTGGCGATGCCGTGGAGCTGGCAAAGAAACACAATCCAAAAATTGCCGGAATGTATGAGCTGTGCACGTTTTTGCAGAAGAAGGGCGCCAAGCAGATTGCGCCTATGAACAAAGGCGGCACACAGCAGCTAAGCGACCTGAAAGTCACCCTGGTGAATGCCCACCACTCAAACACGATTGACGATGATGGAAATTCCGTGCCGGGCGGCGAGCCGTGCGGCTTTGTGATTGAGTTTGAAAACGGCCTCAAGCTGTATCACGCAGGCGATACATGCGTCTTTGGCGACATGGCGATTATCCGAGAGCTGTATGCGCCTGATCTGTGCATGCTGCCAATCGGGGATCTTTTTACCATGGGCCCACGCGAAGCTGCTTATGCGTGCACTCTGCTCAAACCCAAGGCCGTGATCCCGATGCACTATGCCACTTTTCCTGTGCTCACCGGTACGCCTGAGACTTTCGATAAAGAGTTAAAAGCGCGCGGTGTTAAGACTGAGCTGATCACGATGAAGCCGGGACAGACGATTTCATAGAGATCGCGGAGCGCATTGGAATGGAGGCGTAGCAGGCTGCGTCTCAACGTTGAGGAGCTTCGCCATGCCGGGAATCACCGAATCCGCAGTCGATGAGTACCTGCTATCCATCCTCCCGCCGCGCGATTCTGTCTTGCAGGAGATGGAAGCGGAGGCTGCCAAGCGCGATATCCCAATCGTGGGCCCGGCGGTTGGACGCGTGCTTTATCAATATGCTCGGCTGATCAACGCCAAAAAAGTTTTTGAACTAGGCTCCGCGATCGGATACTCCACCCTCTGGTTTGCCAGGGCGGTAGGCGAGGGCGGGGAAGTCTTCTATACAGACAGCGACCCTAAAAATGCCGATGAAGCCAGCGGTTACTTTCGCCGGGCGGGTGTGGCGGAAAGAATCCACATGGGCGTGGGCGACGCGCTGGAGCAACTCGCGCAACGGCAGCGGGAGTTCGACATCATTTTCAATGACGTCGATAAAGAGTATTATCCGCGCGTGCTGGATCTGGCGCCGAACCATCTGCGCCGCGGCGGCTTGTTTATTACCGATAACGTCCTCTGGTATGGGCGGGTGACGGAAGCGGAATCGAAAGACAAAGATACCCGTGCCATTCAGGAATTTAACCAGCGCCTGTACGCGATGAAGGATTTCTTCACCACGATCCTGCCATTGAGAGATGGATTAGCAGTAGCGGTGAAGGCTTGACGGGCTGCCAATTTACCGACAAATATTTTTACGGGCAAGTCCTTTTACGGACAGGTTAAGGGACCAAACGCCGTCGCGCCGCGCGTCAGCGTCTTCGTGTTCGGATAGCTGAACGCGCTGTTGATGGCCGTTGAGGTTGATTTCTGCTCAAACCATTGCAGCAGCGCTTCTGTCTGCGGATGGTACGTCATGCCGGAGACGTGCGCAGGGAAGCTCGGATTCGTAAGCACCTCAACCGGGTCGCCGGTTTCAAGATTGTCCTGGCAGGTGCCGGGTTCACCGGGGAACTGCCATGCTGGAACCTGATTGTTGACGAACGGATCATTGAGCGACTCTGAGATCTCATGGCTGAGCGCAGTCACGTCCTGGAAACCCATGAAAATGCCGGGAGAGATCCAGCTGGCAAAGGCAAAAATCCAGCGCGATTCCTTGGGGACTCTGGAGTCTGTAAAGAACGTGTGGAAGCCCAGGGTACAGCAGCTTCCCACACCGCCTTCAGCATTGAGCGAAAAGAGAAAGGTATTGGGAAGAAGCGCAATGTTCAGCGCACCTGTGGTAAAGCGCCCTGTTTTGATTTCATTCGCCACGATGTTGAAAATCTGCTGGTTGAAAAATTGATCGAGAAGGAAGACCGCGGTGCGGCCGTCGCTGGTTTTTTCAGTGAAATAAGTCTGTACCTGTGTGCTGAAGCCGTTCACATTTACAGTCATGAATCGCGGTACGGTGATGGTAATGCTATGCACAACAGCAGCCGGATGCAGGTTGGTATGCCAGCCCCCTTTCATCTTGTGGAAAAATTCGGCGCGCTGGACAGCGTCACCAAACTGGATGCCCGCGCCAGTGGAATAATTAGCCGCCTGAAAATTGGGCGAGTTGAGAACCGGCGTCAAGAATGGCGCAACTGAAACATTGGTGAAGGTGACCAGGTTCGCGTTTTGCAACCTGAGTGAAACGGCCACAATGTGTGCAGGTATGGTAGCTGAAGCGCCATCCCATCTATAACAACGACGGCGATGTCAAGGGCAAACGAAGGCGTCGACGCCCTCGGGTTAGGAGAAGCGCCATTTCGCTCTCGATGAAATTCTTCCAACTATTCACGAAACCAAGACCCGTACTCTTTCATAATCACTGGTG
>JAIQGK010000041.1 GCA_020072645.1 Terriglobia bacterium | reverse complement strand
CTCGTATCAGCGGCCCACCCGCCAAGTCAAATCTCTCATTCACTTCTTCCTCTCTCAGCGCCCCCAACTCCATCCCAACGTCCGGCCTCCCACTCACATCCTGCTCCCGCATTGCAAACCGGCTCTTCTCCGCCTCCTCAATCTCCTGCACCGGTTCTCCATTTACCACTACAAACCGCGTCCTCAGCACTTCATGACGCTTCACCAACTGGTTCAGCGCTCGCCGCAACGCCACACGATCCAATTTTCCCTTTAAATGCAGCCTCAAGGGAATGTGATACGCCTCCCCCGCCCCCTCCATCTGCGCCAAAAACCACAGCCGCTGCTGCGCAAACGACAGCGGCAATCTCCCATCCCTCTCCGTCCGCGCAATTGGCGGCAGCTTCCCTCGCAGGCTGGTCTGCACCTTCGCTGCAAAATCGGCCAGCGCCGGATGCGCAAATAACTCGCTGATCGCCACTTCCAGCCCGAGCCGGTGCCGAATCCACGTAGCCATCAACACTCCCAGCAACGAATGCCCTCCCAAATCGAAAAAGTTGTCCCAGCGGCCCACCCGCTTCACTCCCAAAATGTCCGACCAAATCTCGGCCACTATCTCTTCCACTTCCCCCACCGGCGCTTCGTAGGCCTGCTGTACATGCGCATCATCCGGCTCCGGCAGGGCTCGCCGATCCAGCTTGCCGTTCACCGTCAACGGTATGGTTTCCAACCGCACATAAGCTGTAGGCACCATGTACTCCGGCAACTTCCCCGACAAATACGCACGCACTTGGACAAAGCTTATCTCTTCGTTGTTTCTGGAGTGCTCTGGAAGATAGTAGGCCACCAGTCTCTTCTTCCCTGACCTATCTTCTTTTGCTACTACCGCGGCCTGCCGTACCCCCGGATAGCTTGCAAGTATGGCTTCGATCTCTCCTAGTTCAATTCGGTAACCGCGAATCTTTACTTGTAGATCGCTTCTTCCTACAAATTCTATATGTCCATCGTCACGCCACTTGCCCAGATCGCCGCTTCGGTACATTCGCTCCCCCGCCTGCGCAGCGTTGGCATATGGATCGGGTACAAAACGCTCTGCTGTCAGATCCGCACGATGCAGATAACCTCGTGCCACTCCTGCGCCTGCTATGTACAATTCGCCAGTCACGCCCACCGGAACGGGTGCTCTATACTCGTCCAGCACATAAATACGCATGTTCGCGATTGGATGTCCGACCAAAAAATTGCTATTTGCCGTGTTCCCGCTTACAGGTTCGGTGTTTGCGCAAATGATCGATGTCTCAGTTGGGCCGTAGAGCACCCGTATTTCTTGACCGGGAAAGAATTGCCTCATTTCCTCCAGCAGAGATCCTGGAACTCTATCTCCACCCGTTAGTAAAGTACGGATGCCGGAAACATCGTCTTTTGCGTGATTCTGCAATGCCTGTGTTAATTCGCTCATCAATACAGGCACTGCATGCAGGAGTGTTACCTTTTTCAAAAGAGAGAGGAGGCGTTCCGGATTGAGAACCTCCGTTGGTTTGACAATCAATGTGGCGCCTCCACCCGACCAGGAAGTCATAATTTCCAGCACCGAAATATCAAACGCATTCGAAGCCATAGACGCAATCACATCCTTACCGGACACATTCAGCAAATCCTTTGCAAACAACAATGTATTCATTACCCCACGGTGATCCACCATCACGGCTTTAGGCAATCCAGTTGAGCCTGAGGTATAGATGAGGTAGGCCAAATGAGTCGGCATCAAGCCTATAAAATCCAAGCTGAAATCCGTTTCGAGATGGTTTTCGCATCTTCGGGCGGCTTCGGCAAGATCGAGAACTTGTATCGCTCCATTCGTACCGTCGAAAAGTCGAGTCCACGGGTACTTCGCCAACAACACTACAGGGCTGCTATCTTGCAGCATGAACTGCAATCGTTCGGCCGGATATACCGGATCCATGGGCACATAAACTCCGCCCGCCTTGAACACGGCCAACATTGCGATGACCATTTCCAGGCTGCGGTCCGCGCATACCGCAACACGAGCCTCCGGCTTGACTCCCAGCTCTTGGAGATAATGCGCCAGTTGGTTTGCTCGCCGGTTGAGTTGCCTGTACGTAAGAGAATCTTCCTCGCAGATGACTGCCTGGGCGTCCGGCGTTCTTCGTGCTTGCATCTCAAATAACTGATGAATGCACTGCTGGGGCATCTTCACATGTGTGTCATTCCAGTCATAGAGAAGCTGCTGGCGCTCTCTATCTGACAGGACGGGCAGACTTCCCACTTCTTGAAGGTCATTTTGCACCATTGCTTGGAGCAGCCGACCGTAATAGGTTACATAGCGCTCGATTGTTACCGCAGCAAATAATGCCGTCGCATATAGCAATCCGCCCTCAATGTGGTCGTGTTCCTCCTTCAGCACCAATGTCAAGTCAGAGTTCGCTACCCTGTTGGAAGCCAACTCCAGTGCTTCCACCTGCAATCCTGACAATTGCAGCGGATGCCGGGCAAAATTGTCCCAAACTAGGGTCGCCTGTAGTAGTGGGCTGTGTGCCAGGCTTCGGACCGGTTGAACGATTTCGACCACCTGCTCAAAGGGAATGTCCTGATGCTGTTGTGCTGCGATTGACTGCGCTTTCACTCGTGCCAGCACCTCTCCCACACTCGGATGCCCTGAAAGATCCAGACGCAAAAGCAGCGTATTCACAAAAAATCCAATCAGACTCTCGATTTCAATCTGCCTGCGATTGGCCACTGGCGTCCCAATGACGACATCATGCTGGCCCGATAGCCGCGCCAGCAATATCGCCCAGCCTGCGAGCAACACCATATATAAGGTTGTACCGTGTCGCACACTGAGCTCTTTCAATCCAATTGTTAGACTGTGTTCCAGCATAACCGAGGATAAAGCTCCGGTATGTTTCCAGCTCGCTGGACGAACATAATCTCCCGGCACTTCCATCAGCTCCGGCACACCAGACAGATTCTTTCTCCAATAATCCGCTTGATGCTGAAGAAGCTCGCCTTCCATCCAACGACGCTGCCACAAGGCGTAATCAACATACTGGACTACCAGTTCCGGCAAAGGATCTGTTTCGCCATGTAGAAACGCGTCATATAGCGCGCCCAAATCTTTGTGAAGTACTCCAACAGACCATCCGTCACAAACAATGTGGTGCACGACGATGAGCAGCGCATGCTCGTCTGTTTTCATGCGAACCAGTTGTGCGCGGATCAACGGTCCAGTTTCCAAATTGAATGCAGCGTTTTTTTGCTCTGCTGCCAGTCGCTCCAGTTCTGGAATAATGTCCACGCGATTTTCCAGATCACGCTCTAATAATTCAAAACTGCTTTCTTCCACCTGCACGACCCGTTGTTCCGGTTCTCCATTTACCACTACAAACCGCGTCCTCAGCACTTCATGACGCTTCACCAACTGGTTCAGCGCTCGCCGCAACGCCACACGATCCAATTTTCCCTTTAAATGCAGCCACAAGGGCATGTGATACGCCTCCCCCACCCCCTCCATCTGCGCCAAAAACCACAGCCGCTGCTGCGCAAACGACAGCGGCAATCTCCCCTCTCTCTCCGCCCGCGCAATCGGCGGCAGCTTCCCTCGCAGGCTGGTCTGCACCTTCGCTGCAAAATCGGCCAGGTCCGGATGCGCAAATAACTCGCTGATCGCCACTTCCAGCCCGAGCCGGTGCCGAATCCACGTAGCCACCCGCACTGCCAGCAACGAATGCCCTCCCAAATCGAAAAAGTTGTCCCAGCGGCCCACCCGCTTCACTCCCAAAATGTCCGACCAAATCTCGGCCACTATCTCTTCCACTTCCCCCACCGGCGCTTCGTAGGCCTGATGTACATACGCATCATCCGGTTCCGGCAGGGCTCGCCGGTCCAGCTTGCCATTCACAGTCAATGGTATGGTTTCCAACCGCACATAAGCCGCAGGCACCATGTATGCTGGCAATCTAGCCGCCAGATGAGCCCGAAGCTCTTGTACGCTTGGTGCTGGATCATTTGTTTCGTTACAGGTGTAATAGGCTACTAAACGTTTCTCCCCTGTCTGGTCTGCCCGTGCGATCACAACCGCCTTTCGCACGCCGTGGTGTTCTGCAAGATTAGCTTCAATTTCTTCCGGTTCAATTCGGTAGCCGCGAATCTTTATCTGATCGTCGTTCCGTCCCATGAACTCGATGTTTCCACTGGCCAACCAGCGACCAAGATCACCCGTCCTGTATATCCGTGCTCCCAACTCAGCGCTGTACGGGTCGGGCAGAAAACGCTCTGCGGTCATTCCCGGTTCACCCCAATATCCCCGTGCCACTCCCAGTCCACCTATGAAAATCTCTCCCACTACACCTACCGGTACTGGCAACAAAGACGAGTTCAGAATGTAAACCCGCACATTCCCAATAGGAGAACCTATGGAAGGCTGTCTCTCCTCATCATCCCTGCATTCAAACAGAGTGGCGGAAATGGTGGCTTCGGTCGGCCCATACTCGGAGATCAATCGCCGACCGCGTCCCCAGCGAACGGCTGTCTCGGCGCTCAATCGAGAGCCACCAACGATAAGGACGCTCACCGATTCCCAATCATTTTGTTCCGCTAAGGTAGCCAGTACCGTGGGCGGCACAAGAACATGTGTTACCGCGTTTTGCTTGATCACGCGCGTCAAAGCCTCTACTGAACCAATTGATTCAACAAGGTACAATGACGCTCCACCGGTAAGAGATGCCATCACGACTTCATCCCACGCATCAAAGCTGAACGATACGAAGTGTGATACTCGTTTGCCTGAGTTTATACAGAGATCTAGGGCGCGCTGGAAAATGAGATTACACAAGCGATGTTGCTCTATCACTACGCCCTTGGGCCGTCCGAGGGATCCGGAGGTATATATCACGTAAACGATGTTCTCCGGTTGCAGCCCTGTCGCTGTGCGTTTCGGATTGTCCTCCGGATACTTGAACCAAGCTGCATCATCATCGATATTAATGATGGGCACCCCGGCAGCTAAATCTTCCACTTGTTGCACCAGATAAGATTGTGTGAGCACTACCCGCGGGTTGCTGTTCTCCAGCATGTACTTTAGCCGTTCGGTGGGGTAGCTCGGGTCCAATGGCACATAGGCGCCTCCCGCCTTCAATGTTCCGAGTACTGCCTCGATCACTTCAACGCTCTGTTCAGCACATATCGCCACCCGGTCATCCGGCTTCACCCCTAGTTGCCGCAGATAATGCGCCAAGCGGTTCGCTCGCAGATTCAACTCTTTGTAAGTAAGCTGATTGCCCCCGCATACCACCGCCACCGCGCCCGGCGTCCGCACTG
>JAIQGK010000040.1 GCA_020072645.1 Terriglobia bacterium | reverse complement strand
CGGTTCGCCACCGGCGTCCCCACCACGATGTCCTCCTGTCCGCTGTAGCGCGACAGCAGCACCGCAAATCCCGCCAACATCACCATGTACAACGTCGCTCCACTCTCCCGCCCCACTCGCTTTAGCCCCGCCGTCAACTCCCTCGTCAAACTCTTCCGCCTTACTCCCGCCGCAAAACTCTGCTTCCCTCCTCGGGCACGGTTCCCCGCCAACTCCAGCCTCTCCGGTATCCCCGCCAACTCCTCCTTCCAGTACCTCAGCCCTTCTTCCAGACCTCCTTCCTCCTCCGCCCATCTCCTCTGCCACACCGCATAATCCCCATATTGCACCAGCAACTCCTCCAGCCGATTCTCCCTCCCTTCCACGTAGGCCCCGTACAACTCCTCCAACTCCCGGTTGAACACCCCTTCCGACCATCCGTCCGACACAATGTGGTGCATCGTCCGCAACAACACCTGCTCCTCTTCTCCCAGCTTCACCAGCTTCACCCGCAGCAGCGGCCCACACGACAGATCAAACCTCTCCTCCAACTCCCTTGCCATCGCTGCCCCCAATGCCTCGGCCTGCTCCTCCCCTTTCATCCCCCTCAGATCCACCTTCTCCAACTCGATGATCCGTTGCCCCTCGATCACCTGCACCGCCTCATCCTCCACCACCTCAAAATGCGTCCGCAGGCTCTCATGCCGCTCCACAATCGTGTTGATGGCTCGCTCCAGTGCTTCTTCATTCACCTCTCCCTTCAGCCGCAACGCCTCCGTCATGTTGTACTCCGTGCTCCCGCCCTCCAACTGATCCAGAAACCACAACCGCTGCTGCCCATACGACAGCCGCAAGCGCTCACCTCGTGCCCGCTGTTTCAAGATCGGCCGGGCGGTACCTGGCTTACTAGCATTCATGGTAAAGAGTTGCGGTTGGATAGGCTTATCATTCATAAGGCATAAAGCGTCGGAAGTCGAATCGGGGTTGGCCATGCGAAGTCCTGGCGGCTTTTATGTGGATCGGGTTGGTTTCAAGATAACTTGACAGTAAACTTAAAAAGAAACCATAAAGACTCTTCATGTAAAGTATAAACTTGGCTCGGCAAGATTTGTCGCAGGTTCCGCCCCGGCAGCTTCCACACATTCCCAAGATGGGAATGGCGGCCCATTAAAGTCCTGCTAGGATAGCTTCCGAAATCGAACTGCAACAGATTCCCAGGCGGGATCTTAGCCTCGATTTGATCTTCATCAAAGCAGCGCATACCGTCAAAGGGATAGCGGCATGTCAAGGCGCAAACGAATGAATGATTACAATGCTTCCCTTCGCCGTGCCATTACGATTGAAGATCTGCGGCTGTTGGCCCGCAAGCGCCTGCCCAGGATTGTTTTCGATTACCTCGACGGCGGTTCCGAGAGTGAAGTAACGTTGCGAGCGAACCAAGCAGCCTTTGACCAGGTGAAATTTCGACCCCGCTATGGCATCTCCGTCAACCATTGTGATTTACGCGTGCGTGTTCTGGATACCTCGGTGTCGCTTCCTTTGCTGCTCGCGCCGATAGGATATAGCGGCCTTCTAAGTCCAGGAGGAGAACTGGCGGCCGCCAAGGCCGCGGCCGCAGCCGGGACCATCTATGTCCTCTCGACCTTTTCCGGACAACGATTGGAAGAGGTCCAAAAGGCTGGCCGGCACGTGTGGTATCAGTTATACCTGCTGGGCAGTCGCGAAGCTGCTGAGAGCGCGATTGCCCGCGCTGAGGCGGCTGGGATATCCGCTCTGGTTTTGACGGTCGACACTATTGTGCCCGGTATGCGCTTGCGCGACATACGCAACGGCGCCAGTGAACTTCTTGCCGGGCGTTTTTTTTCCAAACTCCCGTTCCTGGAACAGTTGCTCAGGCGGCC
The DNA here is from genome assembly GCA_020072645.1 of Terriglobia bacterium. Classification (NCBI taxonomy): domain Bacteria; kingdom Pseudomonadati; phylum Acidobacteriota; class Terriglobia; species Terriglobia bacterium. The sequence goes on along the minus strand of JAIQGK010000040.1, from coordinate 9,213 downwards.
GCGATGGCTTGTTCGATATTTCCGCAATGGCGGACTGCCCAGGCTGAAAAACGTCGTTCTGCCGGGGCGAGGCGCACTCTCGGTCCTGGAAGCGCGTCAAGATGTCTTGACGTGGGAAGATTTTCGCTGGATACGCAAACTCTGGAGAGGACCGATTGTCGTGAAGGGAATTCTCACCGGAGATGATGCCCGGCGCGCGCTCGATGAAGGAGCGCATGCCATCGTGGTCTCCAACCATGGTGGCCGCCAACTGGATGGCCTACCTGCTTCGTTGCGTGTTCTTCCCGAGGTCTTGAGAGCTGTAGATGGCCGCGCTGAAGTTTACATGGATAGCGGAATCCGGCGCGGAAGCGATGCCGTGAAAGCGATTTGTCTTGGCGCGCGCGCTGTTCTCTGCGGCCGCGCTTTCGCCTACGGACTGGCAGCGGCCGGGGAGCATGGTGTCGCGCGTTCGCTGGAAATTCTTCAAGACGATCTGGAACGAACGCTGAAGCTTCTGGGATGCGGCTCCATCACCATGCTTGATCCATCGTACGTAATGCAGGATTGACGGCTTTGCAATCACCGTCTCATGGGCCACAGTAAGCTGATGAAAGATGGCGTTAAATTAGCTTGCTCCAGCGCGCATGGCGGGAATGTCATTGAAATTGGACAACGTCATTTAGGCGCGGGGCGACCTCAGCTTTTCGATGGCGGAAGCCAATTGCTTGATCGTTGGATTGTCGAAAACCAGGTTCAGCGATACTTCAAACCCGAGCGCGCGCCGCAAACGCGAGACAAGCTGCATGGCCATCAGTGAGTCGCCGCCTTTCTCAAAAAAATTTTCTTCAGGGCCGATCGCATCAAGTCCAAGCCGATCAGCCCAAAATTCCGCCACTAGACGTTCTACGCAGAGGTCCATTTCCGGGCTACTGTCTTGCGGAGTGTTGCCTGCGGCGCGGTCTTGTGACGATTGAGAATTCATCGTGGCTCCCTGTCTGGAATCTCGGGCTCCAGCCGTTCCGTCCTTGACTGTTGGAGCAATTCGCTCTTCAGTACTTTTCCACTTGCGGTTTTAGGAAGAGCGTCACGAAATTCCACGATGGCCGGGACCATGTACGTCTCCAGGTGCCGTGAACAGTGCCGGATCAGGTCGCGTTGCGTCACCTGTGCGCCTTCCTTCAAACGAACTACCGCCTTGATGGCCTGTCCTAGGATGCTGTCCGGAACTCCAACCACGGCAGCCTCGGCCACACCGTCCAGGGCATGCAGGACTTCTTCAATGGCTCCGGGGCTGATTTTTTCTCCACCGCTTTTGATGACATCGTCACGACGGCGGACAAAATAAAAATATCCTTCTTCATCCATCCTAAACTGGTCGCCGGTATAGAGCGCTCGTTCGCCGGGAGCAATTCCCGGCCTGAGCGCATTCGCGGTCTCCGCGGGCATTTCCCAGTACCCAAGCATGACGTTAGGCCCACACACCACCAATTCGCCTACCGTCCCGGGCCCCAGCCGGTTTCCAACTTCGTCCACAAGATAGATCTCTTCACCGGGCAGCCCCTTGCCGACAGAGGTAGGACGCATGTCAATCTGTTCCGGAGCCAAATAGGAAGCGCGTACGCACTCAGTTTGGCCATACATACAGAACAGGCGGGTGTGCGGAAGCTCACCGCGCAGCTTTCGTACGACGGCAAGTGGCAGCGCGGCTGCGGCGTTGGTAACGTAGCGAAGCGATGCGAGATCGTATTTTCGCGGGTCCGCTTCCAGCAGGCTGGCTGCCATCGCGGGCGCCAGCGCAAAGCCCGTGATCCTTTCCTGCGCCATTGCTTCCAGCACGTCATGAGGGTTGCGAAACGAGTTCTGCAAAACCAGTGTGGCACCGGCGGAAAAAGCCGTGAAGAGCTGCGTAAGGCCATAACTGTGCGACAACGGAAGAACGCTCAAAATGACATCTTCAGGCCTGTTTCCCACATAGGAGACTATGGACTCCGTGGCCCAGGCCAAGTTCCGGTGGCTGAGCATTGCCGCTTTCGGGTGCCCGGTCGACCCCGAGGTGTAAATGAATGCCGCCGGCCCATCGTCATCCAGGCTTTGGCTCTGCCATGGCCTTGTCGCCGGCGATCGCTCCTCAGGTAACCGTTGCAGCGAAGCGACGTTCGCGTCCGCGAAACCAGTGTGCGAGCCGCCTTCCTGGATGAAGACCTTCTTCAGTTGCGGCAGTCCTGAAAGAACCCGAGAGATCGAATGCAAACCCTTCGAACTGGTGACCAGAGCGGCGGCACGACAATGATTCAGCAAGAATGCCAGCCGCTGAGCCTTTACGTTCGGATGTATCACCACGAACGTTCCACCCAGTTTCAGAATCGCGAAAATCGATAGCACGCACCCAGGCGAATTCTCGAGATGGATGGCTAGGCGGTCCGAAGGCTGCATTCCCGCCTTCAAAAGTACTTCTGCCAACCATTTGGCCTGCTGATCAAGAAAGGCGTAGGTCCATTTTTGCCGGTCGTATGCGAGGGCCGCTTTATTCGTGAACGATCGAGCGCTACGCTCCAGAACCTCTTCTATCCGCATGCGATTCACGTCCGGCACAAGATGAACGCAAGTTCCAGGACCTTTCCCATTTCAGGAAAGCCAATGGCAGCCACACGGCGTTGGGCCGTGGCGACTTGAGATTTTAGAATATCATTGAGTGAAGCGCCGGATCAGCATGCAGGAGAGTCGCTGGATATCCTCATAGCCCCGGAATGGAACTACCATGAAGAGAATGGCTCAACCTGCGCACTGGTCAGTTCTGGATCTTGCCGAGGGGCTGCACCTGGGCCACGGTCTTGCGGCGCTGGAAAAATTAGGTGTCCTCGCCTCTCTCACAATGCCGCAAACGGCAAAAGCATTGGCCAGAAAACACCGCCTCGACGTATCCATTCTCGAAGCCGTTCTGCAGATGCTGGCTTTGCGGACTGACTTGGTCATCAAACGTTCAACCACGTATCGCATCGCGAAGAAGTATGACGCAGTAGCGCGTTTTATGTTGTTGCAATATGTAGGTGCCTTCGGGGGGAATGCCGTCGCTACGGCCCAAATTCTCCGCCATCCCGAGTCGGCCGGAAAATTCGTAGATCGAGAGCAGCACGCCCGTGCATTCGAACAAGCCAGAATGTGGGAGAAAAACACCCTGGCCGACACCATTCTTAAGCTCGGGTTCGACCACCCACTAGACCTGGGATGCGGTGGAGGCAACATGCTTCTGAGCCTGGGAACCCGTTCTCCAGGGTTCAAAGGCTGGGGTCTCGACAGCAATCCGTGGATGTGCGCTGCGGCCCGGAAACGAATCACCGCGGCGGGCCTGCGAGTCCAAATTACCATTTTCGAAGGCGATTGCCGCGACCCCGGCAAAGCTCTGCCTGCCTCCGTCGTGAAACAGGTGCGGATCCTCACCGCAACCGGCGTGGCCAATGAATTTTTTTACCGCGGAGCGAAGGACGCTGTCGCATGGTTGAAGAAGCTAAGCGCGACTTTTCCCGGCCGCTACCTTCTTATTGCGGATTACTACAGCCAACTCGGGACGTCGCGCCGCACGCCCGTGAGAGCAGTTGCATTGCATGATTTCATTCAGGCCATTAGCGGGCAGGGAGTGCCTCCGCCCGATCTTGCAGAATGGAAGAAGATTTACCGCGCAGCCCATTGCCGGCTGGTCCGCGTGCAGCGGGCGGACAGTCCACTCGAGTTCATTCACATGCTCAAGCTTTAACTCAAAGCGCGAATTAGGGCCGTTGCGCTGCTTCGGGATACTCTCTGCCGAATCACCCTACCCGGATTGCGGTAAGCGGATCAATCTGGGCGGCGCGGCGGGCCGGGAGGTAACTCGCCAATGCCGACACAAAAGTGAAAAGGACGGCAACAGCAAAAAAGGTAAGAGGGTCCGTGGCCTTCACGTTGAACAAAAAGCTTTCAATAACTCGGTTCAGCAGCACCGCAGCGATGATACCAATGACGATTCCCATCAGCGAGAGCGCCAGGCCGTGCCCCACCACTAATAAAAGGAGGTTGCTCGTCGGGGCCCCCAATGCCCGTCGAATCCCTATTTCAGTGGTACGCTGCACAACGGTGTAAGAAATGACCCCATAAAGCCCGATGATGGCCAGCAGCGTAGCGGAAGCGGCAAAAACCCCCAGCAGTTCCATGACCAGCCGGCGCTGTCCCTCGGCGGCTTCAATCAGGCTGTCCATGGTGGAGACAGCAGCCACAGGCTGGTCTCGGTCCAGCGTCAGCGCAACCTGTCGAATGCTGTTGGCAATGCTAAGCGGGTCTCCTTTCATACGCACGGCCAGCATGGCGGAACTGGGAGGAGTCTGCGCGCATGGAAGATAGAGCTCGGGTCTGGGCTCGGCGTCTCGTCCAGACTGGCGCACGTCGGCTGCGATGCCCACAATTTCAATAGACTGGGAATTCGTACCGACGGTGACGTGCTGCCCGATCAAATCCAGCCCTCCCGGATATTCCGGCGAAAATGCCCGTGCCATGCTTTCATTGATAATAGCCACCGGCACCGACTTTGCCTCATCGTGCTCGGTAAATTCCCTTCCGCGCTTCAGGGAAATCTGGAGCGCGCGGAAGTAATCGGGCGTGACGTTTTGAAGAATGGCAATGGGGCTTTCATCCTGCCGGATGGACCGGCTTCCGATCAATTGCACAGGAGAGGCAACGAAGCCCGACATCGGCACCGTAAGCGCAACCGCCGCGCTCTGCACGCCGGGCAGGGCCTCTGTGCGGGAAACCATTTCCTTGTAATAGGCGGCCTTAGCTTCTGCTTGCTGATAGTGAGCAGGGGAAAGAGCAATGCGCATGGTCAGAAGGTTCTCCGGCTGGAACCCGAGATTGACTTGATGCAGGCGCAGCGCGCTCTCTATTAACAGCGTTGCTCCGATCAACAGCATGATGGACACGGCGATCTGCCCTATGACAAGCAAACCCTTGATTCCGAACCATCGCGCGGAGCGTGAACTCGCGGCCCGGGCCTGTTCGCCGTTTGCACGGAGCACGCGCGCCAGGTCAGGACGGGAGGCCGTAAGCGCGGGCATAAGCCCGAACAGGACTCCTGTAAAAATGGAAAGCGCGGCGGCAAACCCCAGGACGCCCAAATCCACGTGGATCTCATGAATGCGGGGGAGATCGATATAGGTAAGGCTTTGCAGCGCGTTCAAGGCGCCGACTGCTAGCCCCATGCCCGCAATGCCGCCAATTAGCGACAGAAGAATGCCTTCCACGAGGAGTTGGCCGATAATCGTGCCGCGTCCGGCCCCGATAGCGGCGCGCACGGCAAATTCCCGCGAACGCGAGCTGGCGCGCACCAGCAACAGGCTACCGACATTTGCGCACACAATCATCAGAACAAATGCCAATGCACCGAACAACATCCACAGTTCCAGGCGAATCCCGGAAACGAGATCATCCTTGAGCGCCGTCACCGGTTCTGGAGAATCGCTTTTCGCATCCAGCAGACCGGAATGCGCCGTTCTGTAGTGCTCATTGAGGACTTGTAATTCCGCATTGGCCTGCTGCATGGTGATTCCAGGCTTTAAACGTCCAAAAAGGGCCAGGATAGGACTGATTCGCCGGGTTGCATCCGGGACTACCGGCCAGTCCTGTGGCCTGGTCAGCCATACATCCGCGCCGGCAAAGGGAAACTGGAACCCCACAGGCAGTACCCCGATGATGCTATAAGACGTTCCGGCCAGGGTTACTGTTTTGCCAACCACCTGCGGATCACGGCCAAATCTCCGCTCCCAGAGATCGGCGCTGATCATGGCCACAGGCAGCGCGCCGGCTTTGTCTTCCTCGGGACGAAAACTGCGCCCCGCAAGCGGGCTGACTCCCAGAATTTCCAGAAAATTTGCCGATACCCGGGAAGACTTCAGCACCTCCGGTTGTTCCACGCCGGAAAGCGTCACGTTCTGCAATGCGACGGTATACGCCCCCATACCGCTGTACGACCGATTCGCCGCGAGAAACTCCTCATAACGAATGGGCGTGGCCGATCTCGTCACCAGCACGAGCCGATCCGGGTCTTGGTATCCCAGGGGCTTGAGTAGCACGTTGCTAATCACCGAGAACATCGCCGTGTTCGCCCCGATTCCCAGGGCCATCACCAGCACGACGAAAGTGGAAAAAGCGAAATTCTTGCGCATCGTCCTGAGTGCAAATTTCACATGATTTCCCATGCCGTCAAAAAACGCGCTTGCGCTCATGTACGCTCCGTCTCGATTTTGCTCCGCCATCATTTACTCTTCGCGGATTCAGCGTTTTATCATTCTAGCTCAGGGTTCGAAGTTTTTCTCTCCGCCGTCTTGGCATATTGCTCAACCAGTCGTCCGACGACGCTGATAGGCCCGGGATCGATGATTTGATGATGCAGGCATTCCAATTCATGGACGAACACCGTTCCTGAGGCATACGCATTCCAGGCTGAAGCCAGATTTCTATTCTCTTTCGATGCAAACAAAACGATGTCACCCATAAATTTGCGCGGGCGAAAGACTTCGTACAACGCAGCCGAGTGCTTCATTAATTCCATCATACGTGCTTTTCGGGTAGGACTCAGATATCCGGGCAATCTGCCTTCCACATCGGCAACAGATGGAGAATCTTCTTCGTCCGCGGGATAGGTGTCCAACACGGCCAGCAGAGCAACGCGCTGGTTCTCCTCCTGGAGTTTGCAAGCCATGGCATGGGCAACCAGCCCTCCATAGGACCATCCCAACAGATAATAAGGACCGTCCTGCTGGATGGACCGCATCAGTTCCAAATAGGCTTCGGCTTCGTGCTCGATGCTGGCGGGAAAAGGTAAATCGTCGGCAATGCCGCCGGCCTGCATGCAATAGAGCGGACGCTCCGGGTTGATCTCGCGCAATAAACCGGCGTAAACCCATCCGAGCCCGCCCCCTGGAGGAAAGCAGAAGACCGGCGGCATGCCTCCGGAACGTCTGAGCGGCAATACACGGTCGAACGCGCGCTCCGTGAATTCCCGCGTCATAAGGAATGGAGCCAGTTCGGCGACGGTAGGATGCGCAAAGATCATCTGCACCGGCACTTCCACCCCGAGCGCCGCTCGAATGCGCGACACCAGCCGGGTGGCCATCAGGGAATGCCCGCCTAACTCGAAAAAGTTTTCTTCTACGCCCACTTTCGTCAAGCTAAGCACCTCCCCAAATAAAGCGCAGAGAATGTCCTCTTCCGACGTTTGCGGCCAGGAAGAACGTAATGTACTGCGCTCGGGCTCAGGCAGGGCTTTTCTGTCTACCTTCCCATTCCCTGTCAGCGGCAGCTTTTCCAATTCCAAGATCACCGCAGGCACCATGTACTCCGGGAGACGGCTCTTCAGCCGTTCACGCAACTGCGTCGCTTCTATCTTTCCGTTGTTCGCTTCCATCACCACGTAGCCGATCAGCCGCTTCTCGCCTGCCTTTCCTTCACGCGCCACCACCACCGCATCCCGCACTCCTCTCTCTTCCCGCAACTGCGATTCGATCTCCTCCAACTCGATCCGAAACCCCCGGATCTTCACCTGATGATCGGCACGTCCCACATATTCCAGGTTACCGTCACGCCGCCAGCGAACTACGTCTCCCGTGCGATACATTCGCATCCCCCGGTTGCCGAATGGGTTGGCCACAAAGCGTTCCGCCGTCAGTCCAGGACGCATCCTGTATCCTCGCGCTACCCCTGCTCCCGCGATGTAAAGCTCTCCCGGTGCTCCCACCGGAACAGGTTCCAGGTTCGCATCCAGAACATACGCTTGCACGTTCGTGATCGGCCTGCCGATTGGCACCGGCCCGGTGAACGGGTCTTCAGAATGCACTTCATAAATGCAGCAGCCAACAACGGTCTCCGTCGGCCCATACTCGTTGATCAGACGAACCCGTGGGGCCTCTTTACGCCACAAAGCCAGATCCTCGTAATGCAGCGCTTCACCCCCGATCACCAGCGCGCGTGCGCATTGCTTCATCTGTTCAGCTGTGAGCCCGTGGTTCAGAAGTTCCAGGTGCGCCGGCGTTAGCTTCACCAGGCTAAGGTAGTGGCTCGTCCGCAATGTACGTGTCAGATCCTCGACATCCCATTGGCCAGGGGCAAGGAATACAGGGCGACCGGAAAGCAGTTGCGGATAGATGCTGGTTACTGTCAGGTCAAATGTGATGGAGCTGTGCGCTGGCGCACCATTACCTTCCGCCACCTTATATTCACTTATGCTCCATCGCAAATAATTGGCGAGCCCTTCATGCGTCACCACTGCGCCCTTGGGCCTGCCGGTTGAGCCGGATGTATAGATCACGTAAGCGGGATGGCTCGGCAGCAAACGCCTTCGGCCATCCGGGTGCGCCCAATTACGTCCCCCGCGTTCTGCCAACCGCGAGCAAATTTCCGTTTCATCAAGAACGACTGCATTAATACCTTTAGGCATAAAATCCCATAAGGATTTTTGAGTCAGCACCATCTTGGCGGAGGAATCTTCGAGCATGTAGGCCAGCCTGATCTGCGGCGTCTCCGGATCGAGCGGCAGATACGCCGCTCCGGCCTTGAGAACGCCAAGGATCGCCACCAACATCTCCGGCGAGCGCTCCAGGCAGATTCCCACCACGTCTTCCGGCCCGATCCCCTCGGCAATGAGGTAATGCGCCAGCCGGTTCGCCTCCTCGTTCAGCTCCCCATAGCTCAATTGCCTTCCTTCACACACCACTGCAATCGCTTCCGGGCTCTTCTCCACCTGCTCCTCAAACAGCTCCGGCAGCGTGGCTTCGGGCATAGGCTCCGCCGTATCATTCCACTCTTCCAGGATCCGCCGCCGTTCTTCCCCGCTCACCATCTTGATCCCGCCCACCGGCTGATCCAGATCTCTTACGATTTCCTCCAGCACCCGGGCATAGTGCTCCGCCATCTGCTCCATCCGCCAGCCATCAAACAGATCGCGCTTGTAAACCCAGTACAGCCCCATCTCGCCATTCCAGTCCCATGCATAAACCTCTAAATCAAAACGGACCTTCCCTTCTCCGTCCAAGGGAGTGATCTCCAGTCGAGATAAACTCTCCTGCTCCCAGGGCGCATTCTGCACGGCAAACATCACCTGGCAGATCGGCGTCGTATTCAGCGTCCGCTGCGGTGAGAGCTCTTCCACCAGCTTCTCGAACGGCACTTCCTGGTGGCGATATCCTTCCAGCGCCTTCCGCCTCACCTCCC
>JAIQGK010000039.1 GCA_020072645.1 Terriglobia bacterium | reverse complement strand
GAAAGAGTACGGGTCTTGGTTTCGTGAATAGTTGGAAGAATTTCATCGAGAGCGAAATGGCGCTTCTCCTAACCCGAGGGCGTCGACGCCTTCGTTTGCCCTTGACATCGCCGTCGTTGTTATAGACAGGATGGCGTATTCATAAGGACAGAGATCAGTGATTTGGGATACAGCAATCCTAGAACCACTTTAGCCGAAGCGGCTTACCGAGGGCCTGAAGAATTTGACTATATACACAAAAACGCCCGCATTCACGCGGGCGGATGTGGTCAATTTCGAATCTCAATTGCCGATTCAGTATTTCCGCAGCACTCCAATCACTCTTCCCTGCAAATTTACGGATTTCGCCGGGACGATGATCGGTTTCATGGCGGCGTTTGAAGGTTGCAGGCGGATGTTCGAGCCTTCGCGATACAGCCGCTTCAGCGTCGCGTCTGTGCCTTCCACCAGCGCCACCACGATTTCGCCATCGTGGGCATTTTGGGTTTTCTCCACCAAAACGTAATCGCCGTCCACAATGTGCTCGTCCTTCATGCTCTCGCCTTTTACCTGAAGCACAAAGACGTCTTTGGAACGGGTGATGTCGCCCAGGGAGATGGTTTCTGGAGTTTCCACGGCCTCAATCGGCTGTCCGGCGGCGATGCGTCCCATGAGCGGGAGCGCAAGGTCTTTGGGTGGTGTCCGCTTGAACATTCCGCGCACCGGCAGCACGTCAATGGACCGGCTGCGGTTATAGTCGCGCTTGAGGAGGCCCTTTTTCTCCAGGTTGGAGATGTGCTTATGCACGGTTGCCAGTGAACTCAGGCCCAGCCCATCGCCGATTTCTTCAAAAGAAGGCGAGTAGCCATTGCGCTGGATGAATTCCTGAAGGAAGTCGTAAACCTGCCGTTGTCGCTTTGTTATTGCCATACAAGCGAAATATTACCGAACCAAAGGCGAATTATCAACAGAAATTGTGCAAATGGAACCAAAAAACTCAACTTTACCTGGCCGCCACCCCTGCCGGCATGGCGCTCAGGATCTCATCCACCGTCGCGATCGCCCGGTCAATCTCTTCCATTGTGTTGTAAAAATGCGGGGAAAACCGCACCCCGGCCTTTGGCCGGTAGTCCACCAGCACGTCCCGCTGCAGCAACTCCTGGCACACTTCTTTCGCGTTGGGCATATCGATGGCAACTGTCCCTCCCCGCTGCTCGGGATCGCGCGGAGCATTCACGCGCCAGCCGCGCTGGTCCGCCAGTTCAATCAGCCGCGACGTCATCTTTTTCGATTTCTCGCGGATCCGCGCCACGCCGGCTTCACGAATAATTTTCAATCCCGGCATCGCCGTATAAAATCCCGGGACATTGGTCGTTCCCTGCATGAAGCGGAAGGGCGCATCACCATAGTGGCTGGCGCCAATCTCAAATTCAAATGGATGCTCATGGGCAAACCAGCCGGTAAATCCCGGCTGAAGTTTCTTGCCCAGATCGGGCCGTACATATAAATAAGACGTGCCCGCTCCGCCGCACAGCCACTTGAGCACGCCGCCCACGGCAAAATCTACGTTGAGCGCCTGCACGTCCACCGGGACATTACCCAGCGATTGAAAACAATCCATCACCACCAGCGCGCCCACACGATGCGCTTTTTCCACGATGGCCTTTACGTCCTTGATATACGAGCTGCGGAACACCACGTGCGAGATGGGGACGAGAAGAGTCTCTTCATCGATTGCGTCGATCAGACGCTCGGTGGGCACGTGAACGCCGTCATCTGTGCGGACCATATTGACGCGCGCGCCGCGGCTGCGCTGGCCTTCCCAGAAGTACATCACGGAAGGAAAATTCATGTCGCTATAAACGATCTTGTTGCGCTTGCCGCTGAAATCAAAACAGCTGGCGATTACGGCCTGGCAACTGGTGACGTTCAACTGCAAGGCCACCGAACCCGGCGCGGCGTTCATGATCGCGCCAATTTCGTCGCCCACTTCCACGGCCATCATCCACCATTTTTCTTCCCAGGCGCGGACGCCGCGCGTGGCCCATATATCGCAAAAATCGCGCGTTGAGTCATACACGCCGCGAGGCATTGCGCCCAGCGAGTTGCTGATCATGTAGGTGGTGCGTTCCAGGATGGGAAATTCTGGGCGAAAGCGAAGTAAGTCGTCAGTCATGGTGCCTCTCAAGGACAATCAAAGTTTACCTGATTAGTTTAAATTAGCCGCGAATCCACACGAATAAACACGAATCACCAATTCGCGTACTTTCGCGTTGATTCGCGGCTCAGTTTTTGATCTGCGCGTTTCTGCGGAAATCTGCGGCGACAATAATACTTCTCCTGCAAATTTGCAGCGATGCTATATTGCATTTCACGAAGATGCGAAAAACTCAGGGATCCCGCCGCAAGCTGACAGTTTTATCGCTGGCCGCGGCCACATATTTCATGGTTTCCGGCGGCCCGTATGGCGTTGAGGAACTGGTCCAGGACACGGGCTACAAGCTCGCCATCGTCATTCTTTTTATTATCCCTTTGATCTGGAGCCTGCCCACTAGCCTGATGGTGGGCGAACTCGCCGCCGCAATTCCCGCCGAAGGCGGTTTTTACGTCTGGGTGCGCCGCGCCATGGGGCCTTTCTGGGGTTTTCAGGAAGCGTGGCTCTCGCTGGTAGCCAGCATCTTTGATATGGCCATCTATCCCACTCTGTTCGTGCTGTATCTGGGGCGGCTCTGGCCGGAAGGAGTGGCGGGACATCGTGGCGTAGCGATTGCAGCCGCCATGATCGCCGTCTGCATGATGTGGAACCTGCTGGGCGCAAAAGCCGTGGGCGTCGGCTCAATGCTTTTGGGCGCGCTCATGCTGGCTCCGTTCGCGCTCATTACCGGCTATGCATTTTTTCGCCACATCACTCTGGGACCAACGCCTCCCGCGCAGGGCAGCCTGCTTACCGGAATGCTGGTGGCCATGTGGAACTACATGGGATGGGACAACGCTTCCACCGTGGCCAATGAAGTTGAGGACCCGCAGAAGACTTATCCGCGCGTGATGATGCTGGCTCTGGCGGCGATCATTCTTTCTTACGTTATTCCGGTGCTTGCCGTCTGGCACCTGCATGTCCAGCCAGAAGTCTGGTCTGCCGGAAGCTGGGCCAGCATCGCTTCAATGGTGGTTGGGCCGTGGCTAGGCGCTTTATTGGTAGGCGCAGCCATGATCAGCGAGTTTGGCACTTTCAATTCGCTGGTAATGTCTTATTCACGTCTGCCTGTGGCGATGGCGGAAGACGGACACCTGCCAAAGATTTTTACGCGCAAGCTTAAAGATGGAGCGCCCTGGATCGCCATCATTGTTCTGGGCATTGCATGGGCCGCATCGCTGGGACTGAGCTTTGACAAGCTCATTATGCTCGACATCCTTCTTTACGGCGCGAGCCTGGTGCTGGAATTTCTGGCGTTGATCATGCTGCGTATTCGCGAGCCGGAACTTGCGCGCCCGTTCCGGGTGCCGGGCGGCATCTTCGGTGCTATTGCCATCGGGGTTGGTCCTACGGCGTTGCTACTGATTGCGCTGATTAAAAATCGCGGAGAGCAACTTGATGTGTGGCGGCTGGGCAGCGTGAGCCAGTTGGGATTCGGGTTGGTCCTGATGGCGATGGGAGTGGTCTATTACTTTGTGGCGGGGAGGGCTTCACCCGTCTCGAGCGCAGCGAGAGAGCCCTATGATCTGAAAGAAACTTCAGGTGAGAACGGCCCGCGTCCGAAATGATATGTGAGTATGGGTAATCGCAGTGGAAAGAATTATTGTTGCGATAGGGATCTCTCGCTACGCTCGAGATTTCAGAAAAATGCCTCGAATCGGGAAAGCGCCCTATTTTTTTCTCACCGCCCAATACCCCGCCGTCAGCACCACCAGATAAATCCCTGCGCTCTTCGCGGCCACGCTGGACTGCGATACCCACCACGTGCATGCAATCGCGGCTACAATCGCGATGAATCCAAGAATAGAGCCGGTGCCTCCCAGCGGTGAGCGTATACCGATCTCTGCTAATTGAGCGTCGGAAACTGTTCGCCGGAAGCGGACATGCGCCAGCAGCGAAATGAGCCACGCAATCATTCCACCCACCAGCGCGGCATTGATGATATAGAGATAAGCATTCGATGTGCGCAGCTGCAGCAGGATGGCACCGACGATTCCGCCCATCGAGACTAGCAACGCGCCCATGGGAACGCCGTGATGATTCAGGACGCCCATGCGCTGTGGAGCGTAGCCTGAGCGGGCCAGGGCAAACAACATGCGCGACGCGACGTAAAGACTGGCATTCGCACCGGAGAGCGCGGCGGAAAGCACGACAAAATTCATAATGAAGCCGGCTGCGGGAATCCCGGCGACTTTGAAAACCGTGACAAACGGGCTTTCAGAAACGCCCGCATTTTTCCACGGCATCACGCCCACCAGCACGGCCATGGCCCCCACGTAAACCAGGACCAGCGTGGCAAAGGCGATGCGCGTTGCCCGCGCCACATCCTTGCTTGAGCGGGCCTCGCCGGAAGAAATGGCCACCATCTCAATGCCGAGAAAGCTATAGAGTCCAAAGGAAATCGCCATCAGCGGAGCCGACCAGCCTTGCGGAGCGAAGCTGCCACTCGCTACATATTGAGGGCGCACCTTGCCGGCAAACAATAATGCCGTACCCATCACAATGAAAACGAAGATCGTGACGACCTTCAACAGGGCAAACCAGTATTCAAACGTGCCGTAATGGCCGACGGAAAATAAGTTGATGGCGAGCAGAAAAAGGCCAAACGCCACCATCCACACAAGGGCCGGAACCGCCGGGTACCACTGGCGCATGTAAGTGGCCGCCGCCACCACCTCCGATCCAACCACGATGACCACGGCAAACCAGTATCCATAGCGAGCAACGAAGCCGGCCCAGCGATTCAGGTAGAGATCGGCGTAGACGCCGAACGATCCGGCAGCCGGGTGGACTGCAGACATTTCTCCCAGCGCCATCGCAACAGTCCATGAAATCAGCGCGCTCAAAACGAAAGTGAGCACCACGGCGGGTCCGGCCACCTGAATGGCAGCGCCGGAACCGAGCAGCAATCCCGTACCAATGGAACCCCCGACGGCCACCATGGCCATTTGCCGCGCGGTCAATTCCCGCTTTAATCCCTGCTCTTGGTCAGTCATTTTTGGCCGGTCATTTTATTCGTTGGATTATTGGGGAAAGTTATAACGGTTGTTAAGGCAGATTGCCAGAATCGTTTGCTTCTTCGAGCCGATTACTAATGGATCGAGATGAAGCATTGAGTGCTCCGGCGATTGCGCATAGAATTACATACTCAGCCTCAGTGCATCCCGGCGCCGCCCCCTCCGAGTGCATTTTGAGGAATTTGATCCATTGACTCATGGCGGATATCTCCAAGCGACTTGAAAAAGCGGAAAAGTACCTGCAAAGAAGCAAGCCTGAGGCTGCGCTGGAAGAATACCTGGACATTCTTGCGGAAGAGCCCAGGAACCTCCAGGTGCTCCAGGCTGCCGCCGACCTTTGCCTGCTCCTGGACCGCCGTCCCCAGGGAGTGGACCTGTTCAGTAGCCTGCTGGAGCAGGAGTTTGAAGCCGGAGAAAGCGCCAAAGGCTCAGTAACCTACAAAAAGCTCTGCAAGCTCACCACGCCAACCCCAACCCAGACGTTTCAATACGCCCAGCTCACGGAAAAGCGCGACCGCAAAGAAGCGCTGGATGCCTACACTACGGCGTTGCAGGGATTCGAACGGCAACACAAAGATAAGCAGGCCCTGGCGGCATGCAAGCGCATTGTTGAACTTTCGCCAACCATCGAAAACCTGCAACTCACGGGGGAAAAGGCTGCTGCGCTGGGCGAAGGCAAAACCGCCGCGTCGAACTTTGTTCAGCTCGGGCTTTTGCAGGACCAGGAGTCGCCGGGCTCAGGATTTCAATCCTATGAGCGCGCCTACAATTTCGACCAACTGAACTTCCAGGCAATCTATCTCTACGGACGTGGACTGTTTTCCCGCAACGCGGTCACTGAATGCCTGGCCGTGCTGGAACCGGTTGTGACCAAGGTAAAGGGCTTGCCTGAATTGCGTGAGCTTTACGCCCATGCGCTGATGGCTGCCAAACGTCCGGCGGAAGCCGAACCTTACACCTGGGAAGCTTTCGAGAAAGACCCACAGCAATTGGAAGAAGTGGCTTCACTGGTAGGCGTCTATCTGGACATCAATGACACGCGTGGCGCGCTGGAATTGGCCAGGAAGCTTGAAGAGCATGAAACGTCCGCAGGACGGCGGCGTGAATTCATTACCAGCATGTATGAAATGTCCGATCGCAGGCTGGCGACGCTCGGATTCACTGAATACCTGGTCAAACTCTTTGACACCGCGAATCGGGAGCATGAGTACAGCAATACGCTGCTGAAGCTCTTTCAACTTTATTATTCCGCAGGCAAGTACGGACAAGCCGGTGAGACGCTGGACCGCGCCGCTGAACTTGATCCTTACGAGCCCGGCCACGCCAAGCGCCTTGAGATGCTACGCGGACGGATTGACGACCACGCATACAGCCGCATTGCCAACCGGTTTCATCGGACTGACAATAAGCCGCAGGCGGCAGCCGTGGCTGTGCCTGAGCCGACCGCGGCAGCGCCGACGCGTGGCGAATCCGAGCCAACCGTGCTGGAAGACTTTATTCTGCAGGCGGAGATTTACCTGCAATACGGTATGCGCTCCAAGGCGCTGGAGCGGATTGAACGCGTCAGCAAGCTTTTCCCGCGCGAAGAGCTGAAAAATGAAAAGCTGCGCCACCTTTATATATCGGCGGGATTCACGCCAGTGTATGAAGCAGCGGCGCGAGCCACTACTCCAGATGCGGCTCCGAAAGAGAAAGCCGCTGCTCCGCCGCCACCTTCTGCTGCTACTTACGAAGAGAATGCCGTAGATAATTTTGCCCGCGTCACGGAGATTACGCGGAATATTTATCGCCAGGTCAACGTGAAAAGCGTGCTGTTTACAGCGGTCAACGATATTGGACGCCACTATAACGCCAGCCGATGCGTGGCGGGGTTGTGCACCATCGGCAAGCCCCCTTCCGCTGCGCTGGAATACTGCGCGCCGGGAGTAAAGCAGTCTGATGTAATGGCCATCGTGAAATTGATTGGACTCACGCAGCAACTTGCGGCGAACGGCGCGGTGAACATCGCCAATGCCAAGGCATCGCGTGAACTGGCTCCGGCAGCGGAGCACATTCACGCCTTGAACATTGAGTCGCTGCTGGCGGTGCCACTGCTCGATTCAGGTGAGCAATCCGGGATCCTGATTCTGGAGCAGACGTCCCCGCGGCAATGGCAGCAGACGGATGTGGTGGTGTTGAAGACCATCGCGGAGCAGATGGTGCTGGCGGTGAGCAACGTACGCCTGCGCACATTGATGAAGACGCTGGCCGTTACCGACGAAAAATCCGGCCTGCTGAAGCGGCCTTCTTATCTGGACGTTCTTCTTTCTGAAGTGCGGCGGTCACTGCAGCAGAAAACTCCATTGACCTTGATGCTGCTTCATTTCGGCAAGGCCTCCGCCATGGTGAAGGAGATTGGCGAAACCGCAGTGGAAAACCTGATGCAGCAGATAGGCCAGAGTCTGGCTTCGCACATCCGCCAGAATGATGTGGCCATACGCTACGATCTCACCACCATCGCGCTGGTGCTCGCCGACACGACAGAAAAGAACGCGTTCCTGGTGGTAGACAAAATGAGGAAAGTGCTGGCGCCCACAAAAATTCCCGGCACCGATCGCACGCCGCCCATCAGCGCAGGAATCGCAGAAGCCGTGTTGCAAGAGCGTTTTGATGCCGTGGACATGGTGACTGAAGTGATTAACCGCGTGGAAAGCGCGCTGGAGATCGCACGCTCTGAAGGTGGCAACAAAGCGCATTCCCTTGCGCCTGTAGTCCAGCCGAATGCCGTAGCGTAAAAGGCAAATCCTGTAAGCTTGGCACCCAATCCTCGACTCTGACTCAACCTGTAATCCCATGAAAGAGCAGGACTTCCCTGCTGTGGCAAAGCCCTGTTTTTCTCGCAACTTCCTCACCGACCATGACATCTAATCCCTTGACAGTAAGACACTCATATCTCATAATCGTTTTATTGTTATAGGTAAATGCACTTATTTTAAAGCACTTATAAGCAGGGAGGCTGAAAGCCATGGGGAAGATTATTGGAATTGATCTCGGAACCACCAACTCAGTGGTGGCCGTGATGGAGGGCGGCGAACCGAAAGTTATCGCCAACGAGGAAGGCGGTCGGACGACGCCTTCAGTGGTCGGCTTCACCAAATCTGGTGAGCGCCTTGTCGGTCAGGTGGCCAAACGGCAGGCCATCACCAATCCGGAAAACACGGTTTATTCCATCAAGCGGTTTATGGGACGCCGTTTTGACGAAGTGAATGAAGAAATGAAGATGGTCCCCTACAAGGTCGTGCGCCAGGGCGATCACGTTGCCGTGGTGGCGCAGGGACAGGAATACACGCCGCAGCAGGTTTCAGCGATGATCCTGCAGAAGCTCAAGAAAGCGGCGGAAGATTACCTTGGCCAGTCGGTAACGGAAGCCGTGATTACGGTTCCCGCGTACTTTAATGACGCGCAGCGCCAAGCCACCAAAGACGCCGGCAAGGTTGCCGGGCTCGATGTAAAGCGCATCGTCAATGAGCCCACGGCAGCCGCACTGGCTTACGGTCTGGACAAGAAGAAAGAAGAAACCATCGCTGTGTACGACTTCGGCGGCGGCACTTTCGATATTTCAATCCTTGAAGTGGGCGAAGGCGTGATTGAAGTGAAGTCCACCAACGGTGATACGCACCTGGGCGGCGACAACATTGACCAGCGCATTGTTGACTGGCTTGTGGAAGAGTTCAAGAAAGATGAAGGGCTTGATCTGCGCGCCAAAGGCAATGAGATGGCTCTGCAGCGCCTGCGTGACGCGGCGGAGAAAGCCAAGATCGAACTTTCCACCACCATGGAAAGCGAAATCAATCTGCCGTTTATCACCGCGGACGCAACCGGTCCCAAGCACCTGGTGAAGAAGCTTACGCGCACCAAGTTGGAGCAGATGGTGGATGACATCATCCAGCGCTCCGTGGCGCCGTGCAAGCAGGCACTGAAAGATGCGGGCGTTGACGCCAGCAAGATCGACGAAGTAGTCCTGGTCGGCGGACAGACGCGCATGCCTCGCATCCAGGCGCTGGTAAAAGAGCTGTTTGGCAAAGAACCGCACAAGGGCGTGAACCCGGATGAAGTTGTTGCCATTGGCGCAGCGGTGCAGGCGGGCGTGCTGGCGGGAGACGTGAAGGACCTGCTCCTGCTCGACGTAACTCCGTTGACGTTGTCGATCGAGACCCTGGGCGGCGTGGCCACGCAGATGATTCCGCGCAACACCACAATTCCGACCAAGAAGACGGAGACTTTCTCCACGGCGGCGGACAGCCAGCCATCGGTTGAAGTCCACGTGTTGCAGGGCGAGCGGCCTTTGGCAAAGGACAACCGCACTCTGGGCAAGTTCCACCTGACCGGCCTACCGCCGGCGCCGCGTGGCGTGCCGCAGATTGAGGTGACGTTCGATATCGACGCCAACGGAATCTTGAACGTGACCGCGAAAGACAAGGCCACGAACAAGGAGCAGAAGATCCAGATCACCTCTTCTTCAGGCCTGAGCAAGGAAGAAGTGGAACGCATGGCCAAGGAAGCCGAAGCGCATTCGGCGGAAGACAAGGCGAAGCGTGAGGAAATCGAGGCCCGCAACCAGCTTGATGGCATGGTCTATCAGGTAGAGAAGATGCTGAAGGAAAACGGCGACAAGATCTCTGGCGACGAAAAGGGCCAGGTCGAGTCGGCGGTGGCGGACGCGAAGAAAGCGCTGGAAGGCACCGACGCGGCAGCCATGAACGCAGCACGCGAAAAGCTGACCGCAGCTTCGCACAAACTGGCTGAAGCCATGTACAAGGCGCAGCAGGCGGCCCCGGCGGATGGCGCTTCTGGGGCAGGCCCGCAGGCAGGCGCGCAGTCGAACGGCGCCGGGCAGCAGGAAAAGAAAGATGAAGGCGTAATAGACGCAGAGTACGTTGACGTGGAGGACAAGAGATAAGTTCTCCGCAACACTAACGGCGTGGCAAAGGCGGCGCTAAGCCGCCTTTAGCCTATGCGACAAAAGGAGTCTCTTTTGAAAAAATATCTGGTAGTAAAAATGGCGGAAGGATGGAGCCAGGTTGTGAACTGGGTGGTAATGCCCGGGCTGTACACGATAGAAGCAGCGCAGCAGTTTGTCGCCAGCGCGGTGGCAGACGAACCGGGCGCGCGGTACATGATCCAGGAAGTGGGCGCAGCGTAAGAAGCTGCTAGCGGCTAGCTGCTGGCTGTTAGCTTGTGCATGGGCAGGATCAGCTTTGCGGATTTCCGGAAAATGAGCGAGTTAAAAAATTCGGTTTAGCTAGCCGCCAGTAGCTAGTGGCTAGCAGCTCTGGAGAATTGATGAAATACATGAGACGTCGTGGCCTGCGGATGTTTGCCGTTGCGGCCTTGTTACCGATGATGGCCCTGGCGCAAAACAATGCGAAGGCCACCAAGCCTGCCGGTCCGCAAGATGCCACAACCCAGCAGGTCACGCAACTGGTGCGCGACTTTCTGGCCAATGTGCCCAAGAACGATCCCAAGGTGTTTCAGGAGTTCTTTGCCGATGATGTGATCTATACGCGCGCCACCGGCTTGACCGTTACCAAAGCCGACATCCTGAAGAATATTGATGTTCGCTCAACCAGCGACCCGCAAATGACTTTTGAGGGCGACGATTTCACGGTCCATCCTTACGGGGAAATGGCGGTCGTGAATTTTCGGCTGATCGCGCACAACACTGAGAACGGCAAGCCGACGACGGCTTACTATCGCAACACAGGAACCTTTTTAAAGCGCAACGGCAAGTGGCAGGCCGTGGCCTGGCAGGCGACGAAGGTGCCGGAAAAGCAGTAATTAGTACTTAGTAATTAGCAAAACCAAATTCATGGCGACGACTCAACAAAAAGATTATTACGGCGCGCTGGGCGTCAAAAAGACCGCCTCGGCAGAGGAGATCCGCAAGGCCTTCCGCAAACTCGCCCGCAAATACCATCCTGACGTTAATCCCAATGACAAGAAGTCGGAAGAGAAGTTCAAGGAAATTTCTGAAGCCAATGACGTGCTGAGCGATCCCAAGAAGCGCAAGATCTACGACCAGCTCGGCTTTTACTCAGACAACATCGATCCCGCAGCGGCAGAAGCTTATTCGCGTGGCGGCGGATTTGGGGCAGGTGGATTTGGAGCAACGCCTCCAGGCGGCCGAGGTGGCCAGGGCTTTGATTTCAATGGCTTTGATTTTTCTGATCTTGGCGGCGCGGGCGGCCGGTCAGGCGGCGGAGGCGGCTTCCGCGATATTTTTTCCAGCATTTTTGGCGGAGGACGCGGCGGGGCAGCCACGGAAGTGGGGCCGGAACACGGTACCGATCTTGAATATCAGGTGAATGTCGGCTTCTGGGACGCAATTCGCGGCGCGGTGATGCGCCTGAGCATTACGCGACTTGATACCTGTACCAACTGCCACGGAAGCGGCGTCGTCGGAACGCCCACGACTTGCCCGCAATGCCATGGCAGCGGCCACATCACGCAATCCGGCGGCGGAATGAAGTTCAACGTCGCCTGCCCGCGCTGCGGCGGTAGCGGCAAGGTGCAGCCTCCGTGCCCCGTATGCCACGGCGAAGGCGCGGTGGAGCGCACAGAGCCGCTGGAAGTACGTGTAAAAGCGGGTACGCGCGACGGACAGCGCATACGCATCGCCGGCAAAGGCAATGCCGGGTTGCATGGCGGACAGCCAGGCGATTTATATGTGATCATCCGCGTGGGCGAGCATCCGGTGTTTCGCCGCGAAGGCGACGATATCTACGTGACTATCCCGGTTGCCGCGTGGGAATCAGCATTGGGAGCGAAGATTGAAGTGCCGACCATCGATGGCCGTTCGCAGTTGAAGATCCCACCGGGAACGCAAAGCGGACAGAAGCTGCGGCTACGCGAAAAAGGAGTGCCTTCTGCCACGCATGAAGACAATCGCGGCGACGAGATCGTGGAGATCAAGATCATGGTCCCTGAGGCCCATGACTTAAAAGCGCGCGAGCTGTGGCAGGAATTGCATGAGCTGCACAAAGACGATCCACGGGCGGAGTTGTGGAGCAAGGTGTAGCAAAGCAACGTGTAGTGCTGGAGACCAGGCGTCTTCGCCTGCGCGAGTTTGTGCCGCAGGATGCAGACGCTCTGCTGGCCGTGCTGGGTGATCCGGTGGCAATGCAGTATTATCCGGCAGCCTTTGACCGCAAGGGCGTTGAAGAGTGGATTGAGCGAAATCGCAACCGCTATCGAGGCGAGGGGTTTGGTCTGTGGGCGATGCTGCTGCGGAAGACTAACGAAGTTATTGGGGACTGCGGCTGCTTCCTACGGGACGTGGATGGAAGGGACGACATTGAGATTGGCTATCATGTGCGGCGCGATCTATGGGGCAACGGCTATGCCACAGAAGCTGCTCAGGCGTGCATGCAGTACGCGTTCACAAAAATGGGCGTTGGCCGCGTGATCTCGCTGATTCGACCTGAAAACATGCCATCAATCCGGGTGGCGGAGAAGAACGGGCTGACATGCGAGAAGATCATTTTCTGGCGCGGCTATGACCATTGTATTTATGCAAAGCAGAATAGATAAACCATGACCGCTAAACGCAAATCCAAGGGCGCTTACATGATTTCTTCCGTGGCGGAGATGTACGGCATCCATCCGCAGACGCTGCGGCTCTATGAGCGGGAAGGTTTGCTCAAGCCCTCGCGTACGGACGGCAACACGCGTCTTTACACAGAAGAAGATCTGCAGCGGTTGGAATTTATCCTGAACCTGGCGCGAGACCTGGGCGTGAACATCGCAGGAATCGCTATCATCCTGCAGATGCGGGAGCGCATGGAAGACATGAACCGAAAGATGCAGGAGTTTGTCCGCTTTGTGCAGGATGAAGTCGCGTTCCGCGCCAGCAATGCCCATGCCGATCCCAGCAAGGGCGCGATCATTCCGCTGCGCAAGCCAACGATCAACGTAACGCCGCGCGATCGCAAGAAATAGGCAAGCGAAACCGCAAGAAAATCTCACCACGGATAACACCGGATAATACGGATTTTCAAATTTACGAAATAGCCTTATTGAAATTTTTTGATCCGTGTAAATCCGTGTTGTCAGTGTAATCCGTGGTGAGATTTTGGATTTTTGTACAAAGTCTGAGCCGGTAGCTCTTTCAGGAACACCGGCTCATTGTTTTGCGCGGGAGGATTGGTGTTTACCTAACTTCAGTTCATATCCTGCCCGCGAATTGAAATGATCGGCTTGCGCGGCTCGTCCGACGAAGGCTCTGGCACATCCTGACCGAGGTTGATCCGTCCGACGCCAGCCGCGGCAGCCTTTTGTTTATGTGGATAAATACGCATGCGCTGTCGAATCCGGCGTTCAATATCAGCCCATTCTTCGCGAGTTCTGTCCACGCCTCGCCGGATGCGCATGACGCCTTTTTCTTCAGCTTTACGGAGATTGTCTACCAAACGCATTGCATCTCCTCTTTTTATGCTGTTTTGTGATCACGGCCTGGTTGGAGACACCGCGACCAATTAGTGTGATGCCGATTCAATGGGGTTGGAAACTGCTGCTGCCCAGAGTGTCTCCTTTTTTATGTCGCTACGCTCCAGACCGCTTTGGCAGGCTGGTCTTGGGAGAGAGTTTTCCGCCCTGAAGCGAGTGGCTCGGCGCGCAAGTCGGCCTAAAAGCGGTTATTGATAGCGTGAACTTTAAAAAGCAAGCACAGGTCCCTCCGTCCTACTCGCGCGCTGGTAAAAGCGCGCGCTCGCTTAACGGCCGTCGGGATGACGAGTTATATGAAGGTTACAGTTAGCACTAAGAGTCGGCCTCGCCGCTTTGGGAACGCGCTCTTACTCGCTCTGTGCCGGGTTCTGCCTGGCCAGCCATTGCAGGAACATCTGTTCAATCGGCTTGTCTTTGGCGCGGATCAGATGGCGAATGGTGTGTCCCGTCGCGAGATGGCAGAGTTCCTCCGCCATGTTCTTGATGTGGTCGCCGGCGCGTTCCAGCGAGTTGGCCATGGACAGCACGTGCAAGCTTTCAGGCCCCTTGAGTCCTTCAGCATTCTCCGTGTGGCGAACGACAATCAGGTTGCGCAGGCGATCGATTTCAGAGTCGGTACGCAACACATGCAGCGCCTGCTCAATGTTGCGGCTGGCAAAGGCCTTGACCATGGTGCTGAGCATGTTTTCCAGCAGGCAGCCCATGCGGGTTAGCTGCTCAATATCATCCATATCAATGCGGTTGCGCACAATGGCTGACCGTTCGCTGAAACTGGCAACCAGATCTCCTACGCGCTCAAGATCGAGCATGAGCTTCATACATGCGAGCAGCTCACGCGCCTGCAGTGGCGTAACCTGCGTGATCACCGTGGCAAGCTCTTCATCCATTTCGCGGTCCATGCTGTCCAGCCGCTCTTCACATTTGCGAACCGCCATCAGCGCCAGTTGCGATCCGTTGATCAGGCCGTCAATGGCATGCGTGACCTCGTCTTTGGCCACTGAACATGCGCTCAACGTGAGGCCGACCAGATGGGATTGCACGGTGGATCCCTGCGGAAGGAGAGTTGCCGGGGTGGTCATGACTGCGCGTACCTTGTCCGCCGCTCTCTCGCCCAAGGAAAGAGCGGCTTGATTCGACATTCATCCGTCTATCGCAAGTTATAAACAAGAATTGTGAATGCAGGGTTAAAGCGCCGTGAATCGTGTGCAAATTCTGGGTGGACGGATCCGTCCCGGCTTTGCACAAAAAACCAAAACCTCACCGCAGATAACACTGATGACACTGATTTACACAGATTCAAAAGTTCAATAGGACCATTTTGAATTTGTAAATTCGGTGTTCATCCCCAGTGAGATTTCGGTTTTTTTGCAAAAGATCTGGCTTCAGGAAGCCATGCTTTGGGTGTCTTCCCGCTCATCCTGGCCTTCAAGAAAGGTGACCAGGTTCTCTGCCAGATGGATTGCGTTGTCCGCGAGTTGCTCAAGACAGCGCGATGCAAAGATCAGGTGGAGATCCTGCTCGTCCCTGGCGTGGGGTTCCGGGCGGCTTAGACCGCGCAAAACATAGTCACGATAGGCATCCACGGAAGCCCCGCCATGCGCGGCGTTGCGCGCCAGCACCGGATCAAGACGCACCAGCGAGCGCAGCGTCTGTCGACAAAGATGAGAGACTGCGATGGCCAGCGGCTGGAGCCGGGAAAAGTCCTCATGCTCATGATGCCTTCCCACTTCACTTACCTTGCGTCCCAGGTTGGCGGCGAGTTTGCCTAAGCGCGACAGGTCTTTGCCAATTGCGACTGCGGATGTGAGGTGCTTGATTTCAGCAGTTTCAAGGTAGCAGCCTTCCAAGGCTGAAAAAACGGTTTGATCCAGCGTGCGTTCCAACTCCTGAATTGCCACTGAGCTTTCAAGCACGCCCGCAACCACATGAGAGTCGGTGTGCAGAAGCGCCGAAATCGCGCTGCCTACGGCTTCATCCACTTTCACGCCCATGGCTGCCAGTAAGTTGTTGATAGTGCTTTCCGCTGTTTGCGCCTTTACTGCCTGAAATGCCATTACCACACCTTTTTCTATAGCGTTACTTACTTAGACGAAAGCTACCACTGGCCGGTTAACGCGCAATGAAAACTAAACACAATTTTTGTGAAACGCCGTAAAGCGCTTGTTTTGCTAGGTATAGATGAGAGGGGATGGGAGAGGATTCACTTTTTTGGCGACCCAAAGCGGACCCCGCGCCACGCGTACCCCGTCCGCAGATGTTCGATTTTCACCACATGGAAAGAGCCGAGACCCGTCCGAATGCCGCAGACAAAGGAACCCCGTCGGTTTTTTCATGAAGAATTACTATTTCAAGGCGGTAGACATTACGCGGCGGGAAGGTCAGTGGTCCAGGTTAACTGTGACATTTCAAGAGGTTGTCCATTCGAGCAAAACCAGAGAAGCTGATTGTGATGAGCAGTCAACTCAAATCTGGAGGCCCGAATGGACATTCATAAGAATGCACGACTTACCTTTATCCGTCGAGAGCAGTTA
>JAIQGK010000038.1 GCA_020072645.1 Terriglobia bacterium | reverse complement strand
GCGCAATCTCCTCTCCCGCATTCCGCGATTGCTCCGCGATCCACTCATGTACACTTCTGTTTCCGGCCCGCTCGACTCTCCGGCCCTGCCACTCCCATAGCACTTGCTCCCGTTCTCTTCCGCGCAGCAGATCTGTGTCGCCTACGCGCTTTTCCGGGTAGCGGACCATCTCCTCCAGCACCACCACCAGGTGCCCGAGCATCCTTTCTATCGTCGTACTGTCCCACAGATCTTTTTTGTATTCCAGACGCAGCTGCGCTCCGGAATAATTTCCTAATAGCCGCATAGTCAATTCGAACTTCTCAGCCGCGGGGACAATTTCAGCGACACTGAAACAGACATTGCCATATTCGACAGGCGCCGGCGGCATTTGCTGGGCGATAGCCATGACCTGCAATAGCGGGGTCTGGTTGAAACCGCTTTGCTGGCGAAGCGCCGCCGTTACGTTTGCGAATGGAACGTTCTGATGATCGTAGGCATCAGCCATGTTCCGGCTCACTTGCGCCAGCGTTTCGACAAAGCTCATCATGGGTTTTACACGGGTACGCAGCACCACCGTGTTCACAAAAAGGCCAATGAGCGCGCTCGTGAGCCCGGGTTCGCGGTTCGTGACTGCTGTTCCCATCGCAATGTCTTCCTGGCCGCAGTACTTGCTGAGCAGGACCTGCATCGCGGTCACCAGCAGCATGAATAATGTCGTGTTTTTTTCCTGTCCCACCTGGCGCAGCTGCGCCAGGAGTTCAGGCGAAAGTTCGCAGTGAACTGAGTTCCCGGCATCCGAGGTGACGCTGGTGATGGAGTGATCGGTTGGTAGTTCCAGAACAGAGACATCGGCAAGTGTTTTTTTCCAGTAGCCGAGTTGTTCCTCGTATTTTTTGTTCTGCATCCACGCGCGTTCTCGCAGGGCGTAGTCTGAATATTGCAGTGGCAGTTCCGGCAAGGGCGATGCCTTGCCTGACGCTTGCGCCTCATACAAAGTCCCCAATTCGTTGACCGTAATCGGGAGAGAAGGACCATCGCAAACGATATGATGGGCCACCAGGATAAATATCCAGTTCTCCTGGGACAGCTGGAGAAGATGGAAACGCACCGGCGCTTCATTTTGAAGATCGAAAGGTTTTTCCGCCAAGCTGCGAACTGTTTCCTGAATGGCTCCTTTGGTTATCGCCGGGCCGCCTTGTGTGCTCACAGGAAACGGCACTTCCGCATGAAGCAGGACAATTTGCCACGGCGTTCCGTCTTCGATGACAAATCGGGTACGTAAGACCTCATGACGCCGCACAAGCTCGTTTACGGCACTCCGCAACGCCAGGACAAGGAGAGGACCTCTCAGTTCCAGCGTGACTGTTTCATTGTAGGCGCAGCTGGTTGGGTCCAGTTGTTGAATCAGCCACAGCTGTTCCTGGGCCGGCGAAAGAGGAACCCTGCGGGGAGCCGGCTCTTTCCGGACATTCCAGACCGTTTCGACATTGCCGGTTTGCAGCGCCTGCAGGATATGAACACAAATTCCGTGTACCGTTCCGGTCAGTAGTTCCTTGAATGCGAGAGAGACCGCAAGCTCCCGTTCAATTCTCCACTTCAAGTCAAAAATGGCTAACGAATCCACTCCATAAGCGATAAGCGTCTGGTTCGGAGAAAGCGCTTCACGAGGATGTCCCGTTACGCAAGATACAAGATCCAGTAAATATTCTTCGAGCATCGTGGTCGCATCCGCCAGATCAGCGTTCAGAACCAAAGCCGAGGTGATTGGAATGCTGCTTTCTAAAAATGCTTTCGGGGTTGCGATGCTCTGGCGCAAGACCGGCAGAGCGCCACGCTCCCACAGGACTTTGCATTCCTGTCGGCGGAGTTTATTGCTGGACGTTCTTGGGACTGACCCGGATTTGACCAGAACAACCGCCGCTAATCGGATTTCGTGTTCCTCAGCCACCGCTTTCCGCATCGCGGTAATCACATCTTCCAGGCTTTCCCGATAGCTCCGGTTCACTTCGCTGACAACGGCCACGCTTTCCGCCGTTTCATTATCCCAACAAGAGAATGCAATGCTTCCACCGGGGCGCAGAGCCGAATGGGAATTCACGACGGTGTACTCAATGTCCTGGGGATAGTGGTTGCGTCCGCGGACAATAATGCAATCTTTGAGCCGCCCTGTTATATAGAGATTGCCTTCATGGAGGAAGCCGAGGTCGCCGGTCCGCAAATACGGCCCTTCGCCGCCGGCCAGGCGCGCGCAGAACGTCGCTTGCGTCGCGCTGTCATTCCGCCAATATCCAGCCGCGACGCTCGGGCCTGCCGTCCATATTTCCCCGATTTCGTCTGTGCCACAGCGCTCCCGGCTCTCCGGATTCACAATCACGACCTGGTGCTCCCCGCCCGATCTTCCGCAACTGACAATGGAATAACCGGATTCGGCGGAGGCCATTTGCAGGACCTTATGCTTTTTGATCTGTTCCGCGTCTACCACCAGATATCGAGGGCCCTCGCCCAGTTCACCGCTGCTTACCTTCAGGCTGGCCTCTGCAAGTCCGTACACCGGGTAAAAGGCATTGCGGCTGAAGCCAAAACGTCCGAAGCACTGTTCAAAGCGGTCGAGTGTGGTTTTCCGCACGGGTTCAGCGCCATTGAATGCCACGCGCCACGAACTCAAGTTCAGGTCTGCGCATTCGATCTCGCCAATCCGATCGACGCACAGATCATAAGCGAAGTTAGGCGCTCCGCAGTGCGTTCCACGATAACGCGAGATGGCTGTGAGCCATCGCAGCGGATTGTGCAGAAAAGACGCGGGAGACATCAGCATCGCTTCAAAGCCGGCATGAAGAGGCTGCAGGATGCCGTAAATCAGCCCCATATCATGAAAATGAGGAAGCCAGCTCACCGAGACGCTGCTCTCGTCAAACCCGCCGTTCGCCGCGATGTACTGGAGATTTGCCAGCACATTGGAGTGTGTGATCATCACTCCTTTAGGAGAGGACGTGGACCCTGAAGTATATTGCAGATACGCAATCTCGTTACTCCGAGGCTCCTCTTCCCGCCATTCCGAAACCCACTCTGTGCTGATTTCATCCGTGGCAACGCATTGGATGCCTGCATCGTTGCCCACTATCTCCCGGACGGATTGCACGGAATCGCTGGTAGTCAGCACCGCTCCGCAACCGGCGTCTTTCAGAATATTCTGAATTCTTTCCCTGTCCCGGCCGGTCCTGGGCGGATAAGCGGGGATTGCGATGATGCCGGCGTAAAGACACGCGAAAAAACCTTCCACAAATTCCAGGCCCGGTGCGTACAGCAGCAATGCCAGGCGCTGTTCCAGCCTGAGCGACTGCAGATGCGCGGCAATAGCCCCGGCGCGTTTCTGGAGTTCCAGAGAGGAGAGCGATCTGCTGATTTTTTCTCCGCTGGCCAGCCAGTTGTAGAGTATTTTCGAGGGCGTTTGCCCCGCGCGCGTTTGCAGAAGCCCAACCAGCGTTCCGCCGGATGAAATCCTTTCATGTGATTGAAGCAGCATATTGAATTCTCTGGAAATAAATTTTGGAAAAGCACAGCAGCCGGGCGGTTGCTGCCGTTTGGAAGATCAGTTCGCGCTCGCGCTCCAGCCTTCCGGAGACAGACCCCGAAGATTGGTTGGACCCGCCGCCAGGGTCAAGCCGCCATGCGAATACCGGCGGCGTTCAAAATGGCCGGCCGGCAGTTCAGGCCTCGTCTTTCCCGCAGGCAAGAATTCCAGGCTGATCACGTGGTAGCGATAAGAAGAGATCGCATCGAAGTGTTCCAACAACTCTCCTGTGGCCGCATCCCAGATGCAGAGTTCGCCAAAATCGCCGGATGATGCCAGTATCGCGCCATCAGGCGACCAGGCCACATTTCGAACCGAAGCCAAATGCCCTTGCATCTCGCACAAAAGAGCGCCGCTACCGCAGTTCCACAATTGGACTTTTTTATCCGCGGAGCAGGAAGCCAAAATGGCGCCGTCCGGCGACCATGCCACACCTCGCACGGCGCTTGCTGTGCCTTTGAATACTCGCAGCGTTTTGCCAGAATGAACATCCCAGATACGCACCGTCTTGTCTCCGGAAGCGGAAGCGAGCTTGTCGCCGCTGCCCGACCAAGCCACGCCGCGAACCCAGTCGCTATGCCCTCGCAGTGCAGCCAGGGAAGCGCCGCTTCCCGGGTCCCAGAAGCGTATTGTCCTGTCCTGCGAGCAGGAGGCCAGCGTTGTCCCATCCGGCGACCAAGCGACGTTCCACGTCCACTGAGTGTGCGCGGGCAACGTGCGAACATTCTCCGCATCAGGGCTCCACAACCGGATAGAGCCATCGTGCCCGCCCATTGCCAGGATTTTCGCATCGGGCGCCCAGGATGCTCCCAGCGGCCATGTGGGGTGTCCTGCAAGGGCGCCTTGCGCAACGCCGGTTACTCTGTCCCAGAAGCGCAATGTGGCATCCTGGCTCCCCGAAACCAGGGTGTCATCATGGCGAAGCCAGTCCACACCACGAACATAGCTTGCATGACCGGTGAAAATTCTCTCTGGATCACCGGTCTGCGCATTCCATACGCGTACGCTCCTATCGGCCGAACCTGACGCTATGGAATTCCCGTCGGACGACCACGCGATGCATACAACCCAATCCGTATGGCCCTGAAGAACCAGATCGGATGACCAGCGGGCCTCTTCGTTCCACAGGCGAATGGTGCGGTCCGCCGAGCACGAAGCCAGTTGCTTCCGCGCCGGCGACCAGGCCACGGCGATCACGGGAGCCCGATGCCCTTTCAATGATTTCTTCAAAGCGCCCGTAGCCCGGTCCCAGAGCTTGATTGTTCCATCCTTGCAGCAGCTCGCCAGCATCGCGCCGTCGCGGGACCAGGCAACTCCGGATACCCAGTCCTTGTGCGCCTGCAAAACATTCTGCAAGGTCCCCGTATGCGGGTCCCACAGCCGCACCGTTTTGTCCATGGATGCTGAAGCCAGCAACGTGCCGTCGGGGACCCATGCGATGCTGAGCACCGGGGCAGCATGCCCCTTCAGGACGCGAAGCGCCGCGCCGGAATGCACATCCCAGATGCAAACACTCGCATCGTTCGAAGCGGAGGCCAGCATCCGGCTGTCCGGCGACCAGGCAATGCCGCGAATCTCGCCTGAGTGGCCTTCGAGAAACCGCAGCAGCCTGCGCCCGGGCAGTTCCCATAGCCAGATACAACCGTCCTCGGCGCCCGCAGCCAGCATTGCGCCATCGCAACTGACAGCAACGCTCGTTATGACCGAGGCTTTCTTCGCAAAGGTTTGTTCGAGCTGATAACCGTCAGGAGGGTTCATCTTCTTTTCTCCTTCCTTGCAAATACATGAGAGAAGGCCTAGCTGATTGCCGTTTGTCCTGGCAGACTCAAGGCCGGCTCTGCATGGGTTCGGGGCATTTCGCCTGCGGCAACAACCTTGCCGTTTTCCAGCCGGATAACCTCATCGGCCACATGGTAGTAGCGGTCGTCATGGCTGATCACAATCACTGCTTTGTTCCGGGCGCGCAGTTCCGGAAGCAGCTTGCAATAAAAAATTTCTTTGAAGGCGGGGTCCTGGTCCGCGGCCCATTCGTCAAACAGGTAGATGGGCCGGTTCTCGAGATAGGCATGCACGAGCGCGAGGCGCCGTCTTTGGCCGGCTGACAGATCTACTGTCGAGAAGCTCCCGTTGCGCAACTGGACTTTTTGGTCGAGCCTGAGCAGACGAAGATAATGGTTCGCCACCGGGGTTGCTTCTTCTTCAATGATCTCCTGAAACAAGGCATATTCGGAAAAGATGGCGGAAAAACGCTGCCGGTAATCGTCGCGCATGTTCTCGTCCACCGGGATCCCATCGACTTTGGTTACTCCTGATTCCGGCTTGTAGAGCCCGACGATGAGCTTAGCCAGAGTTGTCTTGCCGCTGCCGTTGCCGCCGGTGATGAAGACGATCCGGCCCGGGGTCAGGCTCATGCAGATAGGGCCGAGCACGAATCGCGCCGCATCATCTTCTGAAAGATAGGCATGGGTCACGTCGACCAGGTCGATGCTGCGCCACTCGGCCGGCGGTTTCTCCTGGTCTTTTATCGCGATCTCAGAGTCCTGCCAGGGAAGCTGAAGCTTCCTGAGTTTCTTCAGCGTGACCGAGGCGCGGTTGAACTCCCGCAACGCATCGATCAGCCCAGCCACCGGAATCCGCAGGAACAATGCGACCAGCGCCGAGCCCACCAGCGCCTGATGGCTCAACACCGCCATATGAGGAAGGATAAAGACGATGACGCCGATTGCGGCAAAACACAGCAGGTTGCTCCAGCTGATAATGGCGATGTAGATGGCGGCTCCCATCACTCCATAGCGCCGCGCCAGTTCCGAAGTCTGGAGCAATTGGCGCACAAAAAAGGCTGCCCGCCGCCGGTTCAACTTCAGCTCTTTCACTCCATGCGTCAAGGTTTGAAACTGTTTGACCAGATTGTCCCAGTTTTCTCTTTCGAGCGACTGAAACCGCACGGCAAAGTACTCGACAAAAAGATAAAGAAGCACTGAAACCGGAAGCATCAGCACAATCGCCACAAATACGGACAAAGATACATAAGCCAGGTATCCCAGGCAGCACAGGACAATGGTGCCGTTCATTCCGAACTGCGAGACCTGCAATGCCGCCTGGGCAATTGACCCGGCATCCTGAGTAAGGACGGCAATGATTTTGTGGGTGCCGATCTCTTCCAGGTTCCGCAGCGGACTGTCCATGATCGCGCGCGACAGTTGCATTCTGATCCGGGCAGCCAGGCTCGCAGTCAAATGCACCGAGAGCAGCTGCGCGGCGATGCTTGATGCAAAGGTCAGCAACAGGAACGCGCCGAACCGGAACCCATATCCCGGCGGCAGATGCGGCATCCTGTTAATGGCGGTGCCAACCATTGTCAGCAGATACACGTTGCAAGCCCCGCTCAGCAGGCTGGTGGCCGCGGAAAGGAGAAGGGCCAACTTCGAATAACGAAAAACATTTCGTATGGCGTCAATCATGATGTTGTCCGGGAGAGTTACAGACCATGGCGCAAGCCTGTCTTCAGGCATCGTGCTGAAGCGATTATGAGAAGATGCGGACCGGAGCCGGGAATTGGAGCGGCTTATCTAAAATCATTTGGGGTTTGGTTAGTCGGGAAGCGCCGGCGCATGGCCGGCGCTCTTTCATCGCGACTCAGGCGTGCAAAACCGTGTTGGGGTCGATGTTCCTGGCTCGCAACGCGGGTAGTAAAGCTGCAGTGAAGGCAACCAGTGCAAGTAATCCAAGAACAACCGCCATCACCAGGACGTTCGTTGCCTGGATTCCATAAAGAACAGAGGACAACAAGCTGCGCGCAGCCAGCGCGCCTGCGGTCCCCGCAATCAGACCCGGAACGATCAATTTGAGCCCGTACTTGATCATCATCCAGACCACGTGCTGTCCGTCTGCGCCCAGCGCCAGCCGGATGCCGATTTCCTGCCGCCGCTCTCCCACCGACTGCGCCACAACGCCATACAGACCCAGCACACCCATGAACAGGGCGATGATGCCGAAAGTTGCAACCAGGACCGTCTGTGTTTGTTGCCGAGCAATGGATTCGCTCAAGATCTGTCTGAGCGGCCGCGGATTGGCGGCCACCATCTGGGGATCGACAAAAAAGATTTCCTGCCGGATACGTCCGCTGATCGCATCCGCATCCCCATTGGCGCGCACCACCCAGCTCAGCGGCAGCAGATGATTGAGGAATGCCATGGTTTTGTCCGGGATTTGTGCTGTGGGCAGATACATGGTTGGCGCTGCCGGCTCCTGCAGGCCGTCATCGCGAGTGTCACTCACAATGCCTACCACTGTCCGCGGTTCGTCCGCAAAATTTGCCCCCATCTGGCGACCCAGCACGATTTGCGTGCTCATCGGGTCCACGCCCTGCAAAAACTTACGGACAAACGCGCTATTCACGATGATTACGTGCGCCGCGTGTTCATCGTCGGCAGCCGTGAATGTCCGTCCTGATTGCAGCTTGATCTCCATTGTCTTGAAAAAATCCGGAGTGATGGGCTTCCAGTTCGCGGTAAGCGATTCATCCGGATCACCCGTCTTGGGGAGCATTTCAAAGTGATACACCACGCTGGGCTCGGTCGGCAGCCGCGTCACCGTGGCAGCATATTGTACTCCGGGAATTGCCCGCACACGTTCGAGCACTCTCCGTATCGTCACCATCACAGAATTGGTGGATTGCGAACTTAATCCGGCTAGCGAAGTCTGGAATGTCACCACGCCATTGGGATTAAAACCCAGGTCAACTCCGCGCAGCTTCTGGAAGCTCACCAGGAGCAGTCCGGTGGCAAGCAGCAGAATGGTGGACAAGGCCAACTCAGCGCTCACAAGCCCGCCCTGCAGACGGGTCGAGCGCCGATCAGAGCTCGCGCGCCCTGACTCGCGCAGGACCCGCACTGAGTTGAGGCCGGACAATTGCACCGCGGGAGCCAGACCGAATATCACGCCTGTTACAAGAGAGGCAATGAATGCGATCAACAGGACTTCGGCGTTGAGTGACACCTCGGAAATCCGGGGCAACATGGCGGGAAGCCAGGTTTTCAGCAATTGTGTGGTCGCGGCAGCCAGTCCCACGCCCAGAGCCCCGCTGATCAAGGCCAGCACGATGCTTTCCGTCAATAGCTGCCTGGCCATGCGCAACCGGCTCACGCCCAGTGCGATCCGTACGGCTACTTCCCTGCGCCGTGCAATCGCACGCGCCAAAAGCAGGTTCGCCACGCTGGCGCACGCTACCAGCAGAATGCACGCCGCCGCTCCGGCAAGTATCTGCAGCGGGGGCCGCGAATTGCCAATTACACGCTCCCGGTAAGACGTCATTTCCAGGCTCAGTTCTGTGCGCGGCACCGCGTCCGGATGTGCTTCCTTCAGTCTCTGTTCAACCAGATCAAGGTCCTGCTGGGCGGCCTGCGCTGTCACGCCTGGACGAAGCCGGCCGGTCACAAGCGAAGCTGATACACGATCGCTCCAGTCTTCCTCCTTCCGCAGAGGGAGCCAGACGTCGGCATCCGGGATGAACTTGAAGCTTGCCGGCATGATTCCCGCGATCGTATAGGCGTCTCCACTCATCTGAACGGAGCGCCCCACAATGGCTGGATCGCGGCCAAAAATTTCCGCCCACGATTTATAGCTCAGAACCGCGACAGGCGGCGCGCCCGGCTGATCGTCATTGCGCGTGAGCGACCGTCCCTTATAAGGCGGTACGCCCAGCATGGAAAAGAAATCCCCGCTCACACGCAGGCTGCGCAGAAGATACGGTGTATTGCCCACAACCGCGCTCACTCCGGAACCCACAACGTCATAGGCAGCCAGGGATTCGAATGCATGATTCTCTTCCGCAATGAAGCGAAAACGGGGATAGCTCATTAGATAGGATGGTCCACTTTGCATGCGCCGTCCCACCTGCATCAGCCGCTCCGCATCTGGATAGGGCAGGGGGTGCAGCAGTAGCGTGCTGACAAGCCCGAAAATCGTGGTGGCCGCGCCGATTCCGATTGCCAGCGCCAGGATCGCAATCACTGAAAAACCAGGATTTTTCCGGTACATGCGCAACGCAAAACGAACGTCTTTAAAAAAGTCTTCCATCCATCCCCCTTGCCATTCCCTTGTAAATCTTACAACGACGGCATGGTCATCATACGTCTTCTGAAACCATGTCCTAACTCCTCTTACACCGGGAGATCTTCATAATAAAGATACCGTCTGCACGCCGGAATCCGTGGCAGCACTCAATCTGGTTTGTATCTGCCGGGCCAGTTCCGCGACGTAAGGCGGGAAAGCAATATCCCTGTGCGTTCCGGGAATGTCAACAATCTCCAATGGCCGTGAACAGAGCCCGCTCCAACCGAGGTCGCTCTTGCGCATGATGCCTCGCTCCTGCTGCAGCGCCTCATCCGCCGCGTAGAAAAGAGTAACAGCCCCTTCGTACTGCCCCGGATCATACGCGCGCAGGCAGCGGCGGCGCGCACCTATAATTTCACGCTCGCGCCGCAGTGAGGCCGAGAGAAATTCACGCAAACGGGCATCAGGCCCTGCCTCAGCGGCAATCAAGGCGATCTGCTCTTCCAGTGATTTGCCCTGTAATGCTTCTCGCGGAACCACAAGGTTGAAGCCGACATCGGCGATATAGATCAGCAGCGAAGTGTCGTCCAGAGGCGTGGTGCGAGTGTCCGGCCCAGGCGCCCAGGAATCGATCAATAGCAGAGACTTCACCTCGCCACCAGCGGCGGTCAATTGACGCGCCATTTCAAACGCCACCACTCCGCCATACGACCAGCCGCCCAGTAACCATGGCCCATCCGGTAAGACCGTCTGGATTGCCTTGCAATAAACCGCCGCCATCTCTTCTATGGACTCCATGGGCGCGGTTCCCGAGGTAATTGTGGGGTCCTGCAGGCCATAACACGGCTGCTTCTGCCCCAGCGCTGCCACCAGATGTCGGTACGACAACACTTCCCCGCTCAACGGATGCACAAGGAACAGGGGCGTCAGTTTGCCGCTGGGCTGTATAGGGACCAGGGGAGAGTTCTGGTCCTGTCCCTTGGTTGTCGCAATCAGCTGGGCCATGCGCTCGACTGTTGGCGCCTCAAACAATGCGGAGAGCGGCAGACGGCATCCGATCGTGCGCAATACCGTGCCCAGCAGGCGCGGAACCAGTAATGAACGTCCGCCCAGTGCAAAGAAATCATCATCAATTGAAATTGGGCGGACGTTGAGCACTTCCTCCCATATCCCAACCAGCGCACGCTCCAGCCAGGTCCGATACAGCCTGAACGGCCTGGCGCCGGAAGCCGCTACGCGCCCGGCGAGGAGTTTCTGCCGGTCGACCTTGCCATTAGGTATTATCGGGATCTCCGGAACCTGGCTTAACGACGCCGGCAGCATATACCGTGGCAGTGTCTCCGCCAGTTTCGCGCGAACTTCATCCCCCGACATCTCCCGATTGGCTGTAAAGAAGGCGTGCAACTGTTTTTCCGTGTTGTCATCTTCCACCAATACAGCCGCCGCGCTGATCCCTTCTATCCTCAATATGGCCACTTCGATCTCGCGCAGCTCAACTCTGGAGCCCTGAACTTTTATCTGGGAGTCTTTGCGGCCGGCATAACCGATGTTCCCATCTAACAGAACCTGGCCCAGGTCTCCCGTATGATAAGCGCGCCTGCCGCCTTCCGCGGGACGAAACGACGCGCCGGTAAGATCAGGACGACGCCAATATCCCAGCGCGATCTGCTCCCCGCATAAAACTATCTCTCCTTCCAATCCGCCGGGTCGGCCCTCGGCATCCACCAATGTGAGCGAAATCCCGGGCACCGGACGCCCAACCGGAAGCTTGCCTGTGCGCTCGTGTGTCGTCGTGTAGTAGTACTGCAAGGCAAGGGTGCATTCCGTCGGCCCCAGCCCGTTCACCAGCAGACAGTCTGTCGAGAACCGCTGGCGGAACAACGGCACGATGTCCGTTCCTGTTTCCTCGCCGCCAAGCACCACAGCGCGTACGCTTGTCAGTTGTGCGGCGTCCGCCGCCAGCATCAGATGACGAAACACGGTCGGAGTCATGTGCAGTATGGTCAGCCGTTCGCGCCGAATCCGTTCCGCCATTTCGTCGGCGGTCAACGCGGATGGATCCAGAGGATGAAGCGACGCCCCGGTCAGCAGTGCGCCAAAAATATCCATGATCGCCGCATCGTAACAATACGATGGGAACAATGACATTCTGTCATTGCTGTCCAGACGCAGGCCATTTGCATAATTCCGGATATGCCGCAGCAGGTTCCGGTGACTTTGCATCACTCCTTTGGGCGTCCCGGTTGAGCCCGAAGTGTACAACACATAGGCGAGTTGATCCGGATCGACCGCCACATCGGCCCCTGCCGGAGCGGCGCCTTGAATGATGGCGGCATGGTCCAGCATTCCTGATCCATGGTCAGCGAGAGAAGCGGCAATAGCACGGCAATTTTCATCGAAAAGGAGGGCCGCAGGCTCTACATCGGCAAGAATGGTGCGAATCCGATTCACCGGCCAGGAAGCATCCAGTGGAACGTATGTTTTGTTGGCCAGGAGCGCGCCCATGACGCAGGCCAGCATCGCTGGACTGCGCGGTTCGCATAGGATTGCGATTCTGCCGTTTTTGACGCCGCGGGTCTGAGCGGCCGCCGCGGAGATCAACCGTGAATTCCGCAGCAGATCTTCGTAGGTGAGAGATACGCCTGATACCGAGATTGCCGTCCGCTTAGCGCAGATCGAGCAAACATGGGCAAATAATGACCCCACGGTTTGTCTCGCAAGATCCGCTTCGGGCATTCCAGCCCATGCCTCATCCGGAATGGCTTCGTCCTTCGTGCTTTGCAGGCTGGCGGAGAAGATGCTCGCCAGCGGTTCCTCGGCTCTGTGAATGAGTGTTTGGAGCAGTTCCCGATAAGAAGCCAGCAACTCATGCGCTTGCCGCGAGGTAAAGGTTTCACTGCTGTACTCCAGTGAAAGCGATATGTCCTCATCTACCACGATGGCTTGCAGAGCAAGATCCAGCTTCGCCGTGCCGGTCTCGGCTGCGACTTCCGAAACCCGCAGCCCATCCAGATTCAGCGGCTGCTTCGGGGCGTTCTGCAGGCCGAACATCGTTTGAAACAGAGGATGGATGGCAACATCACGCGTAGGTGCGATTTCCTGCACCAGTTGTTCAAAAGGTACGTCCTGATGCGCGTATGCTCCCAGACAGGTGCGCCGGATATCCTGAAGCAGCTGGCGAAAATTATTTTGGAAGTTCAATCTGGTGCGCAGCACCAGGGTGTTCAAAAACAATCCTACAAGCTGTTCCAATTCTTTTTTGGGACGGTTGAAAACCTGGGCGCCAACCGCAATGTCATTTTGAGATGTGTAACGCGCAAGCAGCAGCTTCCATCCGCCCAGAAGCGCCATAAATAAGGTAACGGTCTCTTCGCGCGCAATCCGCCGCAAGCCGGCGGCCAGGCCGGTCCCGAGCAGAAGGTTGCACTTCCCGCCATGATACTGCGGCTTTGCCGGTCGCGAAGGCAGGCGTAAGACTTCAATGTCTCGCAGTTGCTGCCGCCAATAGTCCAATTGAGCCTTTAGAAACTCTCCACGCAATCGCCGGCGCTGCGACGCCGCATACTCATAGTAGTCCGCCTGTAGCTCGGGAAGGCGGGGTTCGGCTCCTGTGACATAAGCGGCATATGCATGGCTTAATTCGCGTGCCAGGATAGTAGCTGACCAGCCATCGCACGCAATGTGATGGATTGTGACTGCCACGTAGTGTTCGGCGGGAGCTGTGCGCAGGAGAAGCGCTCGCACCAGGGGCGGCTCATCCAGATGGAATGCTCGCTGTACTTCCTCTTGGAGGCAATCCGCAACGGCGCTCAACCGCGCCGCCTCGGCAACATGAAGAAGGTCTTTTCTGGCAAACTCCAGATTGTCGTCAGGGCTGATCTCAACCGCTACACCGCCCTGGCCGTCCGCCGAGAACATGCTGCGCAGGACGGAATGCCGCCGCACGATGTATCGCAGGCTGAGCTCCAGCGCGTCGGCGTCCAACTCTCCTTCCAATCGAAGCGCCAGCGGTACATTGTATTGGGCGCCTCCCTGCGCCAACTCGTGAACGAACCAGAGGCGCTCCTGGGCAAAGGAGGGAACAGCTTTTTCTTCACGCTGCTTTGCTGTTTCCCATTCGGGCATGGGCGCCGGCGCCGACGCAATGGCCTGCTCAATCAGGCCGGCCATGCCGCGAATTGTTGGAGACTCAAACAAGGCGTTCACTTCAATTTCAGCTCCAAACACCTCTTTTATGCGAAGCGCCAGTCGAAGCGCGGACAGGGACTCTCCGCCTGCATCAAAAAAGTTTTCCCCGTGGCCAATGCTGGATCGTTCAAGGATTTCTTCCCAGAATGTTGCCACCAGTTCTTCTGTTCCGGTCTCCGGCGGCTGAATGGCCCATTCAGCCGCTTCCATGCCGATAGCTGCCAACGCATCGCGATCGACAAGGCCGTCGCCGGTGCGAGGGAGATCTTCAAGGACAATCACATCGTCGGGCAGCATCGATTCGGGAATCAGGTCCTGCAGGAAATCTACAGCTGCGCGACGGCCAATTTTCGTCTCTCCCCGGCAAACGACAAAAGCCATAAGTGCCGGCCGATCTGCCTTCAGCACCATGAGGGCAGCTGCATCTTTCACCTCCCGATGCAACAACAACGCATTTTCCATCTGGAGCAAATCCACGAGCCTGCCCTGGGCCAGCCGCTGTTCGCATTTCCTGACTACCAGGTAGCAATCACCACCGCTTCGAAGATATGCCATCTCGCCTGTTTTCAGCAGGAACAGTCCCGGCTCCGTGTTTAACCGGTTCGGCACGCAATCTTCTACGGCGAATGGTGCTGTCGTGCTTGCGTCAGACCGCAAGTACAATTCGCCGATCACTCCCGGCTTACATGGCTGCAAGTCCGGACCAAGAACAAATGCCTCTGGCGGCAATAAAAGCCTGCCGGTCCTGTCATATTCGGAAACTGGACGTGAAGGAGTAGCCCCTGACGCTGCCAGTTCCACCAGAAGCCCAGAATGTCCTATCCGCTGCAACAGCCGCACTTTGCTCTCTTTCAGCCATGCAGCGTTCAGTGACGGCAGCAGGCTTTCGCCTTCAAGAATGATGAACCGGAGCGAACGATGTTCCTTAAATTTACGGGACAATTCACCCCAGTGCGCCAGGGGTGCGGCGGCCACAGTGGCACGCAGCAGACCATCCGCCGATTGCGGCGGAAGGCTCGTGTCCCATCCATCCGTCATTTGGATCGAACCACCCGCCGACAAGACCGCCAAAAGCGAATAGACACCGCCATCCTGAACGGCCGGCGTGATCAGAAGAAGGTCATCCGCGCTGGTGAAGCTGCACTCCCGCAATATGCCGTCAATAAGCTGATTGAGCGCATTCGTGGGGCTGATCAGGCGGCTCAAGCGCCTCCGTCCAGCGCGATCGCCTTTGCGAGGCGCTACATCTTCGCGCTCTGCGGATTCCATTCCAGTCTGTTGAACAGCGCCGGCGGTGCGCCAAAAAGCAGGGCTGCACTCGTTCAACCTGATTGTGCCGTCGCTTACAGTCGCCAGGAAACCGGCATTTATATTTTCCAGGCATGTCCGTACTTCTTCGTCAGAAAGTCCGGGCTGAAGTATGGTGTAACTTGCTTCGACGCAAAGCGCTGCCAGCAAGCATGCCGCCAACTCAGGGCAATTGGGCATTTGAAGCGCCACAATTGAACCGCGGCCAACGCCCTTCCTTTTCAGGCGTGCCGATAGTTCATCGACTTGATGACAAAGAGCGCCGTAGCTTACAACCTGCTCGCGTTGACGCAGCGCCGGCGCTTCCGGTCTGGTTCTGCCGTGCTCGCGTATTCGCTCCACGATCATGCTGCCTGAATGTGAAGCCGGCTCGTGCGCCAGAAACTCCGGCAATTCGCTCACAGGAGGCGGCGCGCTGAATATTCCGAGATCCGGCGTCTTGAGAATAGAAGTCAAAGCATCTTGAAACATCCTTGCAAAACTGACGACGGCTTCACGGTCGAATTTTTCCGCGTCAAATTCCAGCAGGCCCGAATACCCGTTACCGCTTTGTGCAAGAGAGAGAATCAGGTCCGCCTCAAGCACCGGTGCACCCGTGCTGATTGGTTTCA
This sequence comes from Terriglobia bacterium, assembly GCA_020072645.1. Lineage (NCBI taxonomy): Bacteria > Pseudomonadati > Acidobacteriota > Terriglobia > Terriglobia bacterium. The sequence goes on along the minus strand of JAIQGK010000038.1, from coordinate 1,366 downwards.
CCTGAAGGTCGGGCAGGGATGGGGGTTGGTTGAGCGTGGGACGGCTGTTTAATGCCACCATCGTCCGGAAGATCGGCGAAGTTTCCGCCTTGCGGCGAGGACGTACCTGTTCGACGACATTCTGAAACGGAACATCCTGATGATCAAACGCCTCCAGCAGAGTTTCATGGGTGCGCTGTATCAAGATCCGCCCCGAAACTGTCGCATCAACCGCAGTGCGGATCAGCACGGTGTTCAACAAAGGGGCCACCAGGCCTTCGATTTCCAGGTGTGAGCGGGCTGAAACAGGAACAGCAACGGCAAAATCGTTCTGGCCGGAGATGCGGGCGAGCGCGGCTTGCCAGGCGGCAAGCAAAATGCTGAATTGCGTTACGCCATACTGCCGGCTGCATGCTGCAATTTCCCGGCCTATCTCTTCGGGCAGCATAATCGCCAGATTTGCCGGACCTGAAGAAGAGCCGCTGATCGGAGGCGCGAGCGGCAATCGGAGATCGGGAAGCAGGTGCAATTTCTGCTCCCAGTAATCAAGCTGCGCGCCCTGGAGAGGACTCGCAAGCCATTGCTCTTCCCATCGCACGAAATCAGAGAATTGCACACGCAGAGACGGCAAACCAGCGTCTTTCCCCTCGCTCCTGGCGCTATACGCATGGCTTATCCCGTTCAGCAGCACAGGAACAGACCAGCCATCGGCTACCAGATGGTGCAAAACCACAACAAGAAAATGATTTTGCTCCGAATATCGCAACAGCACTGCCCGGGCCAGTGGATCGGTCCCAAACCGGAAAGGTGTGTCTGCAATTTGCTCGATCAGTTTTTTCCAATCCGAACCTTGTATCGCAGCGGCCTCGGCAGTGACGTCCATGATCACGAGGCTGTTCTCCGGCAAGAGGGTCCGGATAGGCTCGCCATTCTCTTGATGAATGGTGGTCCGCAGCAATTCCTGTTGATGCGCCAAGTCGCTGAAAGCCTGCTTCAACGCCATGGAATTCAGAAGGCCTTCAAGATGTAGAACGATCGGAATATGCCATTGTGCGGCTTTTAGTGAAACCGACTGCATGAACCACAATCTTTTTTGCGCCGAAGAAAGCGCCCTAGTTTGCTGCGAAGGCAGAAGATCGATTTCGCCAAAAGCGAGCCGATCAGACTTTCTCCTTGCTTTCAGGACCAATTGAGCAAAATCACACAAACGGGGTGTCTCGAACAATGTGCGGACTTTCATCCTGACGCCCAGCGCTCCTCGTATCCGCGACATCACCTGCGTCGCCAGCAGCGAGTGTCCCCCCAACTCAAAAAAGTTCTCTTCCCGCCCTATCTCCTCTCGTCCCAGCACCTCTCCCCAGATCCCAGCTACCACCTCTTCCACTCC
>JAIQGK010000037.1 GCA_020072645.1 Terriglobia bacterium | reverse complement strand
GTGCTAACTGCTCTCGACGGATAAAGGTAAGTCGTGCATTCTTATGAATGTCCATTCGGGCCTCCAGATTTGAGTTGACTGCTCATCACAATCAGCTTCTCTGGTTTTGCTCGAATGGACAACCTCTTGAAATGTCACATTTAGCCCAGTGAACGAATAAACGTTGTGAACAACGTCATCATCGTTTGGCATTTCTATTTTCTGGCCTTTCACCGCAATGGCGAAGTCGGGAGAAAACTGAAGGCTTCTCTGAGAAATCTTGATTGTGGTTTCAGGGGGTTTTGAATCATGCGCCCCTTCCAGCCAGATCACCACGTTTTCTTTTTCTCCGGCTGCCTGGTTGGCGGCAGGCGTGGAGACATTGGCAAGCCGGATTTTTCCAGAAACGCTTCCCGCATGTGCGGGCACGACTAATAACATTGCTGCAACAAATGGCAGCATGATCGAAGCTCTAATCACAACAAACCCCCAAACTTATTTTCTAGTTGATGTGCGAAGCTGCCGATGCAGACTAGCAGCCCGATCCGCTGCACGATTCGCTGCAGATGTTCTCCGGAAGAAGAAGCGAGATCGAACGAAGACGAAGATACTTTTAATAAAGCCCGCAGCCAATCTTACGAAGGTAACTGGAAGGAGAGCAGAAACCTGGGGTTATGCGCCGTGTGCGCAACGAAATCAACCGTCGAGGGCAGAATTCCTGTTTTGGGATTTCAATCGTAAAGTATTTTGGGCGATCTGTGAATGAGACGCCGATTGCTCGAGCCTGCGAAACGAGAGGAGCAATACCTATGGATTGATGGCAGAGCCAGCGAAAATTGCAGTATTGCGGCGTGAACGCGAAGCCGTCTGCCGCGTAAAGCGATATTCCAGGTCGCGCGACTCCATTACATACCTGCCTTTGAACCGCACATTGGCGACGGCATGGGTAAACGTACGCAGCCACATGCCATCGACTTCTGCAAAGCTCATGAAGATGTGAAGATCATGCAGCCACCAGGAAGGGTTTTTAGCCGGAGTTCCTTCCACCCGGCGAATGTTGTACGTTTCCGCGTCCACCCAGAGCTTGCCGCGGAGCAGGTCTTTTTCCTCGCGCCGGGGACTCATGCTCAAGAGGAAACAGCGCTGACCATCGAGAGTTTCCTCTCCGAGCAGCTGGAAATCGTAATTCTCCAGCGAGAGTTCCTTACGTTGTGCATCCTTGGGCGATTCAGTCTCTTTGCTGAGAACGTCTCGCAATACTTTCTCGCCCATGCCGCCGCTGCTGCTCTCAATGTTGTATTGCTTGCTGTCAGGAGGCAGAACGGTAATGTTGGCGACGACTTGGGCTTTCTCCTGGTCCTGCTTGTCCAGCAGGAGATAACCGCGCTTTACAGTGAAGGGGCGGACTTTAGCTTTATTTTCCTGCAGCGTTTGCAGCATACGATCGACAACAGTGCGCGCCTGTGGCATGGCATTTGTCTGAGCGACTGCGACCGTCGCCAGCAGACAAATCAAACTTCCCAGTAATGTGCCCCTGAATGCCACGTGAGCCCTGCCTAATCCCTCTGTGGGATTTAGAAGCAATTTTGGCTTAAAAGGAGGGCTGCGAATCAAGGAATCGAGCTTACATTCGAAACTTCGGGCGCAGAAATCCTGGCGTCCGCACATGTACCTCTGAGCAGGAACCCTGGAACTTGCTATGACTCAGGCAACTTCCACAGTGGCCCGCAACTCCGGATAGAGAGGAAACGCCTCTGCCAGTTCAAGCACCTGCTTGCGAATGCGGGAGAGTGCCTGCGCATCTTTATGGTTTCTGAGGGCTTCAACGATCCATGCTCCTGTCTGGACCATTTCCTTCTCTTTCATGCCACGTGTGGTGAGCGCGGGGGTTCCAATGCGGATCCCGCTGGGCTTGAGAGGGGGATTGCTGTCAAAGGGAATAGCATTTTTGTTTACGGTAATGCCCGCCTGTCCCAAAGCATTTTCAGCTTCACTGCCCAGAATTCCCTGGGCAAAAACGTCGATGAGCATGAGGTGCGTATCCGTCCCGCCCGTAATTACGCGGAACCCCTCGTCCATAATTTTGCGAGCCAAGGCCCTGGCATTCGCGACCACCTGATGAGCGTAGTCTTTGAAGGCCGGCTGCAACGCCTCACGGAAACAAACCGCTTTGGCCGCGATAATGTGCATCAGCGGTCCACCCTGAATACCGGGGAAGGCGATCTTGTCCACGGCTGCCGCCAGTTCCTGACGGCAAAGTACCATGCCGGCACGCGGCCCACGCAGCGTCTTATGTGTTGTGGTGGTGACGATATCTGAATGCGGCACGGGAGAAGGATGCGCGCCGCCGGCAACTAAGCCTGCAATATGCGCCATATCAACCATCAGTTTCGCGCCGACTTTGTCGGCGATCTGGCGCATGCGGGCAAAGTCGATCACACGAGCATAGGCGCTGCCGCCGCCGATAATCATTTTGGGGCGTTCGCGAACGGCGATCTGCTCCATCTCGTCATAGTCGATGGTTTCAGTGTCTTTGCGGACGCCATAAGGAATGATTTTGTACATCTTGCCGGAAAAGTTCAGCGGGTGTCCGTGAGTGAGATGGCCACCATGGGCAAGGTTCAGTCCCATGACTGCGTCACCGGGCTGTAAAAGGGCCATGTAAGCCGCCATGTTTGCCTGCGAACCTGAGTGGGGCTGGACATTGGCATGATCGGCGCCAAAGATCTGTTTGGCGCGCTCGCGCGCCAGATTCTCGACGACATCAGCAAACTCGCAGCCGCCGTAATAGCGTTTCCCTGGGTATCCCTCAGCGTATTTGTTGGTAAAAACCGAGCCGGCAGCTTCCAGGACAGCCATGCTGACAAAGTTCTCTGAGGCGATCAGTTCCAACCCCTCATGCTGGCGGTTGGCTTCATTGGCAATGGCCTGGGCGATTTGAGGATCGGATTCAGAGAGAGGAAGGGACATCCAGGTGCTCTTCATATACTAATTTTACCCGGACTTTGGGCGTGTTGCAGGAGCAGATCACCGTTTTGCGAAATCGCTAAGCTCGAAAAAAACAGATGAACGTTTCACTTGTGGATTTGAGCCGATCCGAACCGATCAAAAATCTGGCACGGGGAAGCTCAATTGCAGGTTAGCGACGCAGTGTTCGACACGCTTGATCCATCGCCAGCCGGCACTGTTGCTGTAACGGTTACAGGACCGGAAGTCGCCCCGTTGCATGTCGCGGTGCCGAAAGTGGCCCCTTGCACATTGCTGATGCTGACATTCGTGTTGTCTGAGACCGCCCAGGTGCCCGTCGTAAGATTGCTTTGGGACACCACACACCCCGGCGTGACGGCAGAGGCAAAAGCATCAAAATGCTGTGCATTTCCCGGCGGCGGCGCGGTATGGCTGATGGCTGCAGTAGCAGGAAAAACGTTGATTGCGGTGATCTTGCAGGCAAGTGTTATTGGGCTCTTCCCGCCACATCCCATGGCAACAAGAGAAAGCAGGCATGCTCCTGCAAACAATAACTTGCCCCAGCGGCAATCACTCATGTTCCATCTCCTATTTTTCAGGAACGGCGTCTCTGCCGGTTCTTGCGTAAACATCCGGACGATGAATTTCCATCCATGATGCTGGACTTTTGAGCGGGGTGAACCCGAATTTAGCATAGAGTCCATGCGCATCCTGGGTGGCCAGCATCCAGCGCCGAAGGCCCTGCAGATCCGGGTGGCTTACAATGCACTCCATCAGCCACCGCGAAAGTCCCCGCCCGCGGTGAGAGAGCAGAACGAAGACGTCGGCCAGATAAGCAAATGTCGCGCGATCAGAGATAATGCGGGCGAAGCCGACTAACTGCTGGCCATGATACACGCCGAAAGGAATAGAGTTCTCAATGGACAGCCGTACTGATTCAATAGAAATACCTTTTGCCCAGTAAGAGTTGGTCAGGAACTCATGCACCATGACGGCATCGATCCGCGCAGGATCGGTGCTGATCTCATAATCACCTTGTGACCACAAGTGGTGCATTTAGAGGTCCTTCATCAGAGGTCCTTCATCAGAGGTCCTTCATCAGAGGTCCTTCATCAGAGGTCCTTCATCAGAGGTCCTTCATCAGAGGTCCTTCATCAATGAGCCTTCATTATTGACTCTTGGTGGTTCCGGCGGTGTCCTCTTCTTTTTCAATGGCCATGATCTTTTCCACGCGGCGCTCATGGCGTCCGCCGGCAAACTGCGTGGCCAGCCATTTATCAACAATGCGAAAAGCTTCGTCGGCGGTGATGATGCGTGCGCCCAGGGCGAGAACGTTGGCATTATTGTGCTCGCGGCTCATCTGGGCTTCATATTCCGTGCTGACGTTGGCGGCGCGGATGCCATCGACTTTGTTGGCGGTGATCGCCATTCCAATGCCGCTGCCGCACACCAATATGCCCAGATCAGCGCGCTGCTGGCTCACATCATGCGCCACGGCGCGGGCATAGTCCGGATAGTCTACTGACTCCGCCGAAGAAGTTCCCTCATCACACACGCTGATACCCTGCTGTTCCAAATGCTGCTTGATCTGGTCTTTGAGCTGGTAGCCAGCGTGGTCCGCGCCGAGTGCAATCTTCATGAAACGATTTTACTCAAGCCGCAGCCCGGGCCAAAAAAGAAAAACCGGCCCAGATGAGGGCCGGCAGTAGGAACTCGCTTATTTCTTGTGTTCGTGTTTTTCGCCTGATTCCATGCCTGCTTTTACATGGTTGATAGCGGAATCAATGGCCTTGATGGCCGCTACACGATGTCCACCCTTGTCATGCTTGGCTTCTTCCAGATGATGCTTGGCCTGTTGCAAGGCTTCAAGCGCAGCCTGCATGTGTGGTTGATCGTCATCGTCATAACTTGCCACAGCAGTGATAGGAACGCTCAGGAGGCCCAAAATAAGAGTTAGCGCAAATAGCCTGGAGAATTTCCTCATGGTAACGACCTTCCCTTATAGTTTTGAGATTTTCGCTCGGAGTAAAAATTAATCGTCAACAACCGGGCTGTCAATAAAAGAAGCAAACACGCACCAGAAGGACAACGCCTTCCGGAAGCTGACGCCACCCGGACCATCATGCACTTGCGATACTCCATAAGGCGATTGCCTGCTTGTATTTAGGCGGCTTTTCAGCGGATAATCACGCTCGCATCCTTCCCACAACTCGCAATTGAGGTGAATATGGCCACACGGCCCGCGCAAACAGAACCCGATCTTACCGGCGACACCCGCGTCCCCGCGCCTACTTATAAATACATTCAATTCGATGTGGTGGATTCCATTGCGCGGCTCACGCTGAATCACGCTCCGCACAATGTGCTTACTGTGCCGATGATGAAAGAAATGGCCGAGGCGATTGAAAGCCTGAATGGCCGCGCCGACGTGAAAGCCATTCTTCTGCAATCTTCACAGCAGGCATTTTCCGCCGGCATTTCACTGGAAGACTCGCGCCCTGACCGCGTGTTCCAGACGCTGGACGCTTTTACCCGCGTCTTTCAGGCGATGGTGGATATCTCAAAGCCCGTGGTGGTTGTGGTAAATGGGCCGGCCATTGGAGCAGGATCAGAGCTGGTGGGCTTTGCCGACGTGGTGCTGGCCACACCGAAAGCCAAGTTCGCGCAGCCCGAGGTGAAGCTTGGCGTGTTTCCACCGTTTGCGGCCGTGATGTTGCCGCAGCTTATAGGCACCAAGAAAACTTATGAACTCATTCTTACCGGCGAAGCTCTTTCCGCCGAGGAGGCGTTGAACTTCGGATTTGTAAACAAGGTTGTGCCGGAAGCCGACCTGCAAAAGCATGTAGACGCTTTAATCGCCCGCATTGGCGAATTCAGCGGACCGGTGCTGGAAGTGACCAAACGCGTAATCAGCAGCTCAATTGGACGTCCACTCAGAGAAGCCATGAAGACCTCTCAGGATCTCTATCTCAACGAGCTGATGAACCTGGAAGACGTCCAGGAAGGCTTGCGCGCCGTAATTGAGAAACGCAAGCCCGTCTGGAAGAACAAATAACGCCGAGATCAAGAAGCTTTGTAGCTGATGCGGTGCTTGATGGAGTTATAGATTTCTTCAGGGACAACCATGCGGCCAAGCAGATCAATCTTGCTGGGGTAAGGCCGGTGCTCCACAATCCGCTCTGCCATTCCAGCGTCCAGCCCCAGGGACTGCATAATTTCCTGCTGACTAGCTTCGTTGATATTGATCGTCGGACCGATAAATGACTTGCGAGCGTCTGCGCGACGGCGGCGCGCCGCAATAATCCATGCTCCGGAAAAGATTCCAAGACCCACTGCTCCCAGGAACGACAGCACCTTCATTCGACAGCTCCTTTTGATGTTCTGCCTATTGGAAGGAATTTCTCGCGCGGAGGTTTGATGGAGCAGCAAAATCGCCGGCAGTATCGATGATCAGCAACTCGGGCGTGGCTTCAGCAGCTTTGCTGCTCAGAGATTTTTTACCAGGAACCTCACCATGTGGTATCCATCCATATATTTGAATGGCGTTTCACCGGTGGTGTAATGGCCGCAAGGCAGAACCACGGTTTTAAGATCGGCGCCATATTTGCGGAACCCTGCTTCAGCTTCACGGGAGAGTTCCGGCAAAAACGTGAGATCGTAACGGGCGTAGACTAGGAGGTTTTTCTTGGGATAGCGCGCGAACTTGTCGAAATACGCCATGGGGCTCACGCACTTCCATGACTGGCGCAGGCTTTCCAGCGTAATGCCATCGCGCTCCAGGCCTTCACGCACATGGCGCGTGGATTGGCCGGTCCAGACCACATCCGCCATGTAAGTGGAGGCGTGATTGAAGACATTCACTTTCAGGCGCGGATCATGCGCAGCGGCAAGAAATCCGTAGCACGATCCCAGACTGGTTCCCACGACTCCCACATGGTCTTTGCCTTGAGAATAAAGCCAATCGATGCAAGCACGAACGTCCACCACGGCCTGGCGGGCTGCGTCCAGCGTGCGGCAGATGTTGGGCGAGACAGCATAGTCAGAGCGGGCTGTCTCCTGCGGGCGGCGGATATCGTGATACGGCTTGCTCAGGCGCAACATGGAGATGCCAAAGCGGTTCAAGATGGGACCGAGCGCGTTATAGGCAATGCCGTTGGCGTTCCAGTGCGGCAGCACGATCACCGCGCGATTCCCTTTTGCTGGGAACCAGCGGGCATTCACCAGGTCATTCTCAGGGTGCAGAGACGGCGCAGGCGAAGTAAAGCGCAGAAACGTGCCATCGCCCTTAGGAACTTTGTCATTGGCGTTGCTGCCGGTGGGAAACAGCTCAATCTTGCGCGTTTCCAGGCGGAAGTCTTGCGGCGTTTTGTAGGCAAAAAACTCGTCGCTGTTGGCGACAATATGATCGTTCAGCTCGTGCAGGTAGCTCTCAAAATGCTCTTCTGAGCTGGGAAAGTTGCCGTTGACCAGGGGCCAGCGGCGCGCCCATTCCATGCCCCATTCTAGCGGACGCACCACCCGGTTCGTATCGCGCGTGGTCAGACGGGTCTCCCACGCATACATCCATTTTTGATAAATGCCAGCCATCAATTTGTGAGCTGATTTGATTGTAAATGCGTGGTATCTCCGCAGGGAGAGGCGAACATTGGAGTGGGTGGATTGGATGTTTAAACGCAGTTTCCGGCATTTTGAGGAAACAATCCTTTATCTTCCGACCAGAACGCTACCCTGGGCCGAGCAAGTACGGCTGGTTGTGCAGCAAAAGGTGCTGAGATGTCCTGCTACACTCTTACCGGAGCAGCTATCACTTGATCCCAACGACACTGGAGCGTATTGCCCATGAAATCGGTGGTGAACTGCGTGGCGCTTCTCCCTCGCTGGTAATCGACCGCATCTGCACCGACTCGCGCGGCGCTGCTCCCGGCGCGCTTTTTGTTGCCTTGCAAGGTCAGCAGACCGACGGCCATCGGTTTCTTGCCGATGCCTTCCGCAACGGCGCAAGCGCTGCCTTGGTTGAAAAAGAAAAGCTGGCGCAATACCCGGTTGCCGGCGCGGCTCTTGATCCCGCATGGCCCCTGATCGTGGTGGCCGATCCGCTGCGCGGACTGCAAGCTCTGGCGCACTGCCATCGCCGTGAATATTTTCAGCGCGTGCTGGCGATCACCGGAAGCAACGGTAAAACCATCGTTAAAGATGCATTGAAATCTCTACTTGCGGGCAGACAGGTGCTGTCTTCGCCTGGAAGTTACAACAGCCAGCTCGGTCTGCCGCTCGCTGTGCTTTCCGCGGAGAAGCCCGAGGCGCTGGCGATTCTTGAGGTCGGCATCTCTGCTCCCGGCGAGATGGCGACGTTGGAAGAGATTGCGCGGCCCGACTATGGCATCCTTACTAATATCGGCCTGGCTCACGTTGCCGCGTTCGGCAGCCGCAACGCCATCGCGCAAGAGAAAATGAAGCTCTTCGAGCGCATTCCGCCCGATGGCTGGCTGCTGCTGCCTTCTGGCGAAGCGACGCTCGACACGCCGACAAAAAAGATCCAATGCCCGATTTACTGGATCGGCGGCGAGGACGAATTGCTCTCGCTCAAGCCGCTCTCGCTCAGTGCGGATGGCCAGGTGCTGGAGTTGAGCATTTCATCGGAGGACCCGCGCAGCGTGACGGTGAAGACGCGTTCGCCGGAGATCATTGCTGATCTGCACTTTGCCGCGATGGCTGCGCATCTTTTGGGCGTGCCGCTGGAAGAAATTGCTACAGCGCTCGATCACTATGCTCCGACATCGACGCGCATGGAGCTGTGGTCGTCGCCGCAGGGCATTCGCATCATCAATGATGGTTACAGCTCTGACCCAATCTCTGTGCACGCGGCGTTGCGCTCGGCCACGCTTGGTGCATCGCGTAGCGGCAGAAAGATGTTTGCTTTTGCCGGCATGCGTGAGTTGGGTTCCAGTTCTGCCCGTGAGCACGCACAAGTCGGCGCGCAGGCGGCCGAAGCCGGATTCAGTCATCTTTTTCTCGTGGGCAATGGCGAGCTTGTTACCACAGCAGAGGGATACAAGCGCGTGCGACCGGAAGGCAGCGTAATGCAAGTCAAGTCTGCTGACGAATTGAAAGACCGGCTGCTTCCGCTGCTGCGTCCGGGCGACACGGTGCTCTTCAAAGGTCCACGCAATGCCGGCATGGTGAAGGCGGTGCGCGATCTTTCCGGAGCAATCGCGCAGCGCTGCTTGTGGGTGAACCTTGCGGCTATTGAAGGCAATGTCGCGCGTTTCCGGCGGCACTGCGGCGGCGCGGTGCATATTGTGGCCATGCTCAAGGCGCTGGCTTACGGAACAGAGCTGGCGCAGCTTGGCTCGTGGATGTCGCAACTGGGGATTCACCACGTGGGCGTGTCGTCCGCTAATGAAGGGGTGGCCGTGCGCAAGTCCGGCGCGGACCAGGACATTCTGGTTTTTCTTTCTGAGAGAGAAGACGTTGATAATCTCTTGAGCTATCGACTCACGCCGGTGATCTACTCTGCGGAGCTGGTGGATTCTTTCGCCGCGGCGCTGGCCGGCAGTGGCCGCACGCTTGATGTTCACCTGAAAGTTGATACCGGCATGCATCGCCTGGGCGTGCCGCCTGCCACCGCCGTGGAACTGGCGCAGCGCATTCGCTCCAGCGGTGTGATGCGGCTTACCGGAATCTGCACACACTTTGCTTCGGCGGAAGATCCTGCCTCGGACGATTTCACGCGCCAGCAGATCGCGGCGTTCAATCAGGTTATCGCCGGACTTGAAGCAAACGGCTTCAACGATCTTCAGATTCATGCGGCCAATACCGCCGGGGCGATCCGCTTTCCTGAAGCGCACTACAACATGGTGCGCATCGGCCTGGGACTGTACGGAATTTATCCTTCTGAAGCGGCCCGCAAAATGATCGATCTGGAACTTGCCGTGGGTTTGACCAGCCGCATTACCAGCATTCAGGAATTTGCGCCGGGCGATACGCTGGGCTACAACCGGACTTTCACGGCGAAGCGCCGCACCAAAGTGGGGATTGTGCCCTTTGGCTATGACGATGGTCTTCCCTGGCAGCTTTCCGGCGCAGGACAAGTACTGGTGGAAGGCCGCACGGCGCCAATCGTTGGGCGCATCAGCATGGACCAGATGCAAATTGATTTGACGGACATTCCCGGCGCAAGCATTGGCGCTGAAGTCCTGCTCTATGGCACACACAGTGGACACACGCTGCGTCCTGAACAGGTTTCGCAAATGGCGGGAACGATTCCCTACGAACTGCTCACGCGCCTGGGCGAAAGAGTGCACAGAATTTACATCGAACCGTAAGCGGAGCAGTGTCCAGTTCCAAAGCCATTGGAAAATTTAGTCCCAAGTTTTCCACCTTCATCCACAGGCAAGATTTGTTATGCACAGGAAAGTCACTGCAATCGTTTTGAATTTCCAGATCACTCCTTGAAGTCACTCCGGCCTTGGTAGATATTTTCCATACTCAAGTGTGAATGTTCTGGCGACAGTTGAGGTTCAGTTCGAATGAACTGACGGCACACTCAAGGGATGGGCCGGAGTTTAATCTGCGTTGGTTCTGGCCGCCGGCTGCGGCCAAAGCCGTATCTCATTTCAAAAGGATGAGCGTGAGAGAAACTTGCTGAACTGCCAGACGCCGCTCCGGCAACAGAGCGACGGAAGAACATCCACCCCGCTAGCCCGGTCTGTATGGCTGGTACAGACCGGGTTTTATTTTTCAGGGCTAAGTCCGAATCAATTTGAAGCACGTGCGGCACGACTACGGTCGTGCCCTGACACTTGTCATAAGCAAGGGAAACTTTTTGGCAATCTTTAAATTCACGAAATTCATGCCCTGATCCGGTCGAGGGTAATGGCAGAGCGATCCAAAATAGGGTGCAACAGCAGACTTTCTGCTGTGCAAGCGCTTCTCTCTGTTTTCGCTAGCTATTATCGGGTTATTATGGGGAGAGACAAACCAGATTTTTGGACTTTGAATGGCAACGACTGACCGTATTCTTGATCGCGGAATGCCCGCCAGCATGGATGCAGAGCGCGCGATCCTGGGCGCAATCCTGCTGGACAACTCCGCATACCCGCAGGCCGCTGAGCATCTTCGCGCGGAAGATTTCTCGCTCGACTCGCACCGCCGCATTTACCTCCGCATGATGGAGCTGGCTGAAACCGGCAAGCCCGTCGATTTTGTCACGCTCACCGAACAACTCGGACAGCATAAAGAGATTGAGGCCGTGGGCGGCGTGGCGTATGTTACGTCGCTCACGGACGGACTGCCGCGCGTCAAAAACATTGAGCAGTACGTAAAGATCGTAAAAGACAAAGCGCTGCTGCGCGGGCTGATTCACGCCGCCACCAGCGCAATCCAGCAGGCGTATGAGCAGGAAGCGCCGGCGGAAGAAATTATTGACTCGGCCGAGTCGGCCATCTTCAAAGTCGCCGAGCAGCGCATCGGCCAGGGATTCATGGGAATCCCGGAGATCGTAAAGCTGTCGTTCGGGTCCATCGACAAACTGTACGAACAGGGCCAGCGCATTACCGGACTGGAAACCCACTTTGAAGACCTGGACGGCATGACCAGCGGCCTGCAAAAGTCTGATCTGGTGATCATCGCCGCGCGTCCGTCGATGGGCAAGACCGCTTTCGCCATCAACATTGCCGAGAACGCCGCCGTGCGGGACAACAAAGTTGTTGGCGTCTTTTCGCTGGAAATGTCGCGCGAATCGCTGCTACTGCGCCTGCTATGTTCCCAGGCGATGGTGGATTCCCACAAGCTGCGCACCGGATTCCTGAGCCGCGAAGATTACAACAAGCTGGTAACCGGGCTGGCCGCGCTGGTGGAAGCGCCTATCTATATCGACGACACGCCGGGCATCTCAATTTCTGAAATGCGCGCCAAGTGCCGCCGCCTGCAACAGGCGCAGGGCCGGCTGGACCTGATTATTGTTGACTATCTCCAACTCGTGGCGGGCACACCCACCGGCGGAGGCAAGCGCTATGAAAACCGCACGCAGGAAGTTTCCGCCATCTCGCGCGGCCTGAAAGGTCTGGCCAAGGAGATGCGCTGCCCGGTGATCGCGCTCTCACAGCTCAGCCGCGCACCGGAAAGCCGCACCGGCAACAACCGTCCGCAACTGGCTGACCTGCGCGAATCCGGCGCCATTGAGCAGGATGCGGACGTGGTGGCCTTCATCTTCCGCGAAGAAGTTTACAAGCCAGACGATCCCGACCTCGAGGGCAAAGCGGAATTGATCATCGCCAAACAGCGCAACGGCCCGACCGGAGTGGTGAAGCTGGCATTCATCAAGCGGTCAACCCGGTTTGAGAATCTGGCGAATGAAAGCGGAGGCGGGGAGTATTGAGAAACTAGCAAGAGGACGTGAAAGTATGAATGAACCAATGATCGTATGTCCGAATTGTAATGGAGAGATTAAGCTCACCGAGTCCTTAGCCGCTCCTCTCGTGGAAGCCACGCGTCAACAATACGAGGTGAAACTAGCGAACAAGGAATCTGACATCAAAAATCGTGAAGCCGCAATACGAGAGAAGGAACTCGCAGTGGCTGCGGCCCAAGAAAAGGTGGACGAGCAAGTAGCATTACAACTAGCGCAGGAACGGGAAAAGATTGCTGCCCAAGAAGCGAAGAAAGCTCGTCTGCTGTTTGCAGGAGATATGGAACGGAAGAATGAAGAAGTGCTTGAGCTCCAACAAGCATTGAAAGAGAAGGATGGCAAGCTTGCTGATGCTCAAAAGGCCCAAGCAGAACTTATCCGCAAACAGCGTGAACTGGATGATGCGAAACGCGAAATGAATCTGACCGTCGAGAAGCGGGTTCAGGAGTCGCTTTCCGCGGTTCGCGACAAAGCGCGTGGTGAAGCAGAAGACGAACTCAAGCTCAAAGTCGCTGAGAAAGAACAGACAATCGCTGGCATGCAGCGCCAGATAGAAGAGTTGAAGCGCAAGGCCGAGCAGGGATCCCAACAGCTGCAAGGCGAGGTTCAGGAGCTTGAGTTGGAGTCACTGTTGAAAGCCAAGTTTCCTCGTGACACCATAGAACCCGTTCCAAAAGGGCGATCTGGGGGAGATATCAAGCAACTGGTTTTCAACCAGCTTGGGAACCTCTGCGGAACTCTCCTGTGGGAGTCCAAGCGCACGAAGAATTGGAGTGATGGTTGGCTTGGCAAGCTTAGAGACGATCAACGAACGGCGAAAGCGGATGTCGCTGTGATCGTGTCGAGAGTGCTCCCGAACGGGTGCGAGGGCTTCGATTTCATCGAAGGAATCTGGGTAGTCGAGCCACGATGTGCGATCCCCGTTGCAATCGCACTCCGCCAATCGATGGTCGAACTTGCCAGTGTTCGACAAACTAGAGAAGGACTGCAAACGAAGATGGGAATGGTATACGAGTATCTGACTGGGCCGAGTTTCCGGCAGCGCGTCGAAGCAATCGTTGAGAGGTTCTCAGAGATGCATGAAGATCTCGACAAGGAGCGAAGAGCCATAATGCGCCTTTGGGCAAAGAGAGAAGAACAAATCCGTGGAGTTATTGACTCGACAGCTGGGATGTACGGGGACCTCCAAGGGATTGGCGGGAAGGCTTTCCGTGAGATTGAAGGTTTAGAAATTCCTAGGCTTCCGTCCGGCGACGTGTGATGACTATTTGCCGATAGTCCGAGGCGCTTCGCTCAGCAGGGCACGTCATAAGAGGCGTGGCGGAAACTGAGTCGGCAGCGGAGCAGTTCACGATCCAGGGAGTTCTCTTTCACGCTGTTTCGTGCGAACGCCTTGACGCTGCACCTATGCCGCTAACATTCTCGGGATGCTTCGGCTTCGCGCCATTGTGCGCGGGTGATTAAAACGGACTGGCGGCGCTTCGCTCAGCAAGACAGATCGTAAATGGTGTGGTGAAAGCTGAGTCGGCAGTGGCAGGAGGACAGGGCACAAGAGAAGCAGTCAACGATCAGTAATCAGCAGTCAGTCAAAGCGAGAAGAAGACACCGGCAAGAGTGCCGGTGCCACACAAGACCAACAAAGCAGTGTTAATCATCAAACTGCACCGCCAAAAGCCCTAGAAGGGCTTTTCATCTGCATTAATCCTTTGACTTTGTGGGGCGGATGAATAGATATTCTCCGCATGCCAGACCAGAAATCCCTCGCGCCACAATCTCTTACGCAAGCAATGCCCGGACCGGACGGCCTGGAAGCCCCGCTTACTTTTGAACAAGTGCTGGCCCAGGAAGACGCCGTGCTGGGAGGAAAGCAGCGCAGTGCGCTGTGCATCTCCGGAGGCGGCATCCGCAGCGCTACATTCGCGCTGGGCGCCCTGCAGGGGCTGGCCGAACTCGGCATCCTGGAAAATTTTGACTATCTTTCAACCGTTTCCGGCGGTGGATTCATCGGGAGCTGGCTCACGGCCTGGAAAGAGCGATGGAAGGGTCTTACTACACCTAAAAAGCTGGGTGATAAGACCACCACTCTTGTCTCGCAATTGAAGCCCTTTGCGCTGCCCCCGCCTGAAGAGCACCCGGACCCCGTGCAGCACCTGCGCGACTACAACAATTATCTTTCGCCCAAGCTGGGCCTTTTCTCCGCCGATACCTGGACCCTGGCCGCCACCGTAGCGCGGAACATGCTCTTGAACTGGCTGGTCTTTGTTCCCCTGCTGATGTGCGCGCTCATGGCGCCACGGACTGTGCTGTCACTGGGAAAGGTGGGGGACCATCCAGAGTGGTGGGGCCTAACCTGGGACCAGTTTTACCAAGGGCGATTGATTGCGCTTCCTCTGGCAGGATTGTTCTTCGCCATCGCCATCTTTAATCTCCTGCGATATCTTCCCGGCGTTGGTCATAAGAACCATACGGAAGGCCAATTCCTGAAGTATTGTTTCGGCCCCACTTTTCTTGCAGCATTGCTCCTTCTACTCAGCGAAGCCTGGTTCACAGGCGCCGACTACACAAATGGCAGGAATACCGCGGCAACGCTAAGGTACTGGGATTATTTTCGCGGTATCGCAGTCTCCGGAGCCGCAGGGTACCTAGCCTACGCCTTGATTTATTGGCGTCGTGTTGGAGAAAAACTGCGGGAACTCAAAGCCAAAGAACCTGTCCGCCGCGGGGCCAGGAGAAAATGGATTCTCGGGCTGCTGACAGCCGCGGCTATCACGGCCTTTTGCGTTGCCGGCGGCGCACGGCTGCTCAGTGGCGATGTTTTTGGCCATATGAGCTGGGAACAGTACACCACCTTTGCCATGCCGTTGCTGTTTACATCGTTTGGGCTGGCGGTGACCATCTTTGTGGGCTTTACCAGCCGGGTGCTGGAAGATGAGGACCGCGAGTGGCTGGCGCGGGCCGGGGCCTGGGGCATGCTTAGCATGGTCGCCTGGATCGGGTTTTCCGCGATGACCTTGTTCGCGCCTCTTTTGGTTTTCTGGCTGCATGCCAAACTCAAGCTTTGGGCTGACACCACGTTTGCCACCGCCGGAGGCATCAGCGGCGTGCTCGCAGCACTGGCCGGTTTCAGCAATAAGACCAAGGCCAAAAATGGAACATCCGGCGGCAAACAAGGCAGCGCACTGGACCTTGCCGGCAAACTGGCCGCTCCGGTATTTATCGTCATATTTCTGGCTTCGCTGGCAGTTCTTGACAACTGGCTTTTGTCGAAAGCCCACCTTGTGAAGTCAAACCTGACGTCGCATAAGGAATTCCTGGAAAACACTCATCCAGAACACGCGGTGTTGCTGGCGCTTGTCTGTTTTTTGTTTAGCTGGGTGATGGCCAAATTTATTGACATCAACAAATTTTCCCTTCAGGCCATGTATCGCAACCGGCTCATCCGCGCCTACCTTGGCGCTTCCAATCCCGAACCGGAGATTAACCAATTCACCGGCTTTGACCAGACGGACGACTATTACCTGAAAAATCTGACGCCATCCCTGAAGCCGTTTCACGTGATCAACATGACGTTGAATCTGCTTTCCGGCGAGCGTTTGGCCTGGCAGCAGCGCCGGGCCGCCCCGTTTACGGCCTCACCCCTGCATTGCGGCAGCGACGTCCTCGGCTATCGCCCAAGCAGTGAGTATGGAGGCCAAAATGGGATTTCTTTGGGAACCGCGCTTGCCATCTCCGGAGCGGCCGCCAGCCCCAACATGGGCTATTACTCCTCACCGGCGATTACTTTCATCATGACGCTCTTCAATGCCCGGCTGGGCTCCTGGTTCGGCAACCCCAGGCGCAAAAGCTGGCGCGATTCCGGCCCGCATTCCGCCTTTGACTCCATTATTCGTGAAGCCCTGGGCCGTACCAATGCGAGCAGTCCTTATATCTATCTTTCTGATGGCGGCCATTTTGAAAATCTGGGTCTTTATGAAATGGTCCGGCGCCGCTGCCGCTATATCGTGGCGCTGGATGGCGGCGGCGATCCTGAATACCAGTATGAAGCACTGGGCAATGCGCTGCGCAAGATCCGCATCGACATGAAAATCCCGATCGACTTCCTGCCGCCGCATTCCTCACCCGGAGAAATGCCAAAGGGCCGCTGCGCCGTGGCGGAAATCCGCTATCAAGAGATTGACCCCGCCCTGGAAAACGGCTACTTGGTCTACATCAAGCCGGTGGTCCTGGCCAGCGATGATGCCGACGTTACGGCCTACCAGGCTGCCCACCCGGCCTTTCCCCATGAGAGCACCGGCAACCAGTGGTTCAATGAATCACAGACTGAAAGCTACAGAATGCTTGGCGTGCGCAGTGTGCTTGAGGCTTTTAAGAAGCCCTGGGACGCGCAGCAGAAGTTTGAAGGCGTCATTAGAGCAGCAGGTCATCAGAGGACCGAGGCCATGAGCGCGACCGGGGGTCAATCCTCCTAGGCTTGCTTCGGGGCGTGATATCCCGGCGCCCCTCCCCTCCCCGGGTCATCCCAGCTTGGCGTAGGTTTGAGAGGTTTTGTTTCCGATCACCCGATTTCCCGATCACCGGATCACCCGATCTTTGCAGCCCTCTGCCTACGTCCCTCAGTGAACAGCCGGGCAGATCCCTGACACTTTAGACCGGGCACATACCTGACACTTTCTCTTCCACTAGGTTGAGGGGATGGGGTGCAGGGGAAGGGGACGCTTCCCCTTTCCCTGCATTAGTCTTTGTAGTCAACCCCTGC
>JAIQGK010000036.1 GCA_020072645.1 Terriglobia bacterium | reverse complement strand
CGATATCCTTCCAGCGCCTTCCGCCTCACCTCCCCCACCAGTTCACGCAAGCTCCTCCGTCCCTCCACTCTCACCCGCATCGCCAGCGTGTTTACGAAAAATCCGATCAGCCCTTCTAACTCTTCCTCCCCCCGGTTCGCCACCGGCGTCCCCACCACGATGTCCTCCTGTCCGCTGTAGCGCGACAGCAGCACCGCAAATCCCGCCAGCATCACCATGTACAACGTCGCTCCACTCTCCCGCCCCACTCGCTTCAGCCCCGCCAGTTGCTCCGGTTCCACACGCACCCGCCAGATCTCGGCCGCAAACGTCTGCTTCCCTCCGCGCGACCGGTCCACCGGCAACTCCAGCCGCTCCGGGATCCCCGCCAACTCCTCCTTCCAGTACCTCAGCCCTTCTTCCAGACCTCCTTCCTCCTCCGCCCATCTCCTCTGCCACACCGCATAATCCCCATACTGCACCTTCAACTCTCCCAGCGGATTCTCCCGCCCCTCAACATACGCACCATACAGCTCCTGCAACTCCCGGTTGAAAATCCCTTCCGACCATCCGTCCGACACGATGTGGTGCATCGTCCGCAGCAGCACGTGCTCCTCTTCTCCCAGCTTCAGCAGCTTCACCCGCAGCAGCGGCCCGCGCGACAGATCAAACTTCTCCTCCACCTCTGTTTCCATCGCCGCACGCAACGCCTCTGCCTGTTCCTCCCCTTTCATCCCGCTCAGGTCTCTCTGCTCCAGTCGGATAATCCCGCGCCCCTCGATCACCTGCACCGCCTCATCCTCCACCACCTCAAAATGCGTCCGCAGGCTCTCATGCCGCTCCACGATCGTGTTGATCGCCCGCTCCAGTGCTTCGGCTTTCACCACTCCCTTCAGCCGCAGCGCCTCCACCATGTTGTACTCCGTGCTCCCGCCCTCCAACTGGTCAATAAACCACAACCGCTGCTGCCCATACGACAGCGGTAAGCGCTCTCCCCGCACCTGCCTCTCCAACCGCGCACGCTTCCCTCTCCCCACCTCCCTTAATCTTCCGCTCAGCTCCCGCACCGTCGGTGCTTCAAACAGCGTTCGGATCGCCAACTCCACTCCCATCACCCGCCGGATCCGGCTCACCAGCCGCGTCCCCATCAGCGAGTGTCCTCCCAGCTCGAAGAAATCATCCTCGACCCCTACTCGCTCCACTCCCAACACTTCGGCGAAAATCCCGCACAGCATCTCCTCTTCCGGCGTTCCCGGTCCTCGATACTCTTTCGCCAGCGCGCCAAAATCGGGCGCCGGCAACGCTTTGCGGTCCACCTTTCCGCTTGCGCTAACCGGCATGCTCTCCAGCACCGTGATAGAGGCCGGCATCATGTAGTCTGGAAGCCTTTGTCCTAATTGCGCCCGTAATTGCCTTTGAAATTCGATATCGCCCGCTTTGCGGGCCGGGACGTTGGCATAATGCCGGTAATGGAATGCTTCCGCTTCCGCTTCCGCTCCTGCTTCCGCAGGCAGCCATTCAGGATTAAAAATGCAGTCGTAAACGCCTTCGCTGCCGAATCCGCGCCACAGATACCGCTCTCCCAATCGCTGCGCCCATTGCATCACTCTGTCCGGATCTTCCCCTGAATTTCCGAAACAGGCCAGATGAACGTCTTCCACGGTTTGTATGCGCGGATCAAGGCGTTCAAGGCAATGCGTGGCAGCCACGGCTTTGTCAACGCGGCTATCGCGCATGCCGCGCAACCCAACAGAGGCGGCTGGATGGCTGCGCAGCGTCTCTTCCACCGCTGAGCGCCAGTTGCCCGCCTGGTCCCAGGAAATCCAGTGCGTTGGCTCCTTTAACGCCTGTCTATCTCCGACGCGCAACACTACGTCATAGCGAAAGCGGCTGAGTTCGTTGTCATAATCGCCGGCCTTGAGGAAAAGCTCGGCGCGGCCAACGCCCCGGAAACTCCGGGCCATTTCCGTAAACAAAGCTGCGTCCAGCACCAGTTCTTCCTCGCGCCTGCAAGCTAGGTCGATGCGCCGGCGCAATTCGCTGCACGGTGTGTCCGCGCTGGACTTGTGCAGATGCACGGAGGTATGAAAAGCCTTGAGCAAAGGGAGGCTGCACACGTCGCCTACGAAAACGTGGCCTCCGGGCCGGGTTGCCCGGACCGCTTCGCCCATCACCTTGAAAAAATAATCCAGGTCGGGAAAATACTGCACCACTGAATTCAGAACCACCAGGTCAACGCTCTCGCCAGCCAGGAACGCCAGCTCATGCGCCAGCGCCTGCCTCACCTCGACGTGCGCAAGATCGGCGCGCGTGGCCAGGTAAGCTTTCACTTGGCCCAATACCTCAGGGGAAAAGTCCAGGCCGATGTACGTTTCACAATGCGGCGCCAGTTCCGTGAGCAGCAGCCCGCTTCCGCATCCGATCTCAAGCACCCGCCGGGGGTTGAGCGACCGCAGCCGCGCAATGGTTTCATTCACCCATACACGCATCTCTCGCTCGCCGATCGCTTCCCCGGTATAGCTGCTGACCCAGCCTACGGTGTTGAAAGCACGGTCGCGGTCCCTGCCTTCGGAATACGTGGATTCGTAGAGGCTGCGCCAGTGTTGGATGTGCGAAGTCTGCTGCTCTTGCAGCCCCGCATCATCTTCGCGACGGACCACGTAAGCATGCACGCGCTTGTCTTCTCCCTGGCAATGGACAACGGCCACGGCGTCCTGCACGCCTTCGCATTGTCGCAGCAGCATCTCAATTTCGCCCAACTCCACGCGGAAGCCGCGGATCTTCACCTGCTGGTCCGTCCTGCCCATGAATTCCAGACTTCCGTCCGGACGCCATCTCACGCGGTCTCCCGTCCGGTACATGCGGCTGCCGGACGGGCCATAAGGATTGGCCACGAAACGCTCCGCCGTGAGCGCCGGATGCTTGAAATACCCGCGAGCCAGGCCGCTTCCGCTCACGTAGAGATCGCCTGCGGCCCCGATCGGCGCAGGCCTGAGGCGCTGATCCAGCACATAGACCGCCGTCTCATGGATGGGTTTTCCGATCGGAATGGAGACGCCTTCGCAATCGACTGGACGGATCGTGTGGCAGGAGGTGAATGTCGTAGCCTCAGTGGGGCCGTAGCCATTGATCATCCGGCAGTCCGGAAAACGCTCCACCACGCACCGGACTTCCGGGACCTGAATTACGTCGCCGCCCGCCAACAGCTGCTTGACTCCTCCAAGGTCCTCCAGGTGATGGGTGACCATTTCATGAAAGAGGCTTGCCGTCAGCCATAAGGTATCCACGCCCTGCGTGCGCAGTACACGCCCTAGGTCTTCCAGGGCGGAGAGCTTTCCCGGAAACAGCACCAGCTTGCCGCCATTCAATAAACTTCCCCATATTTCAAACGTGGAAGCATCGAAGCTCAGAGGAGCGAACTGCAATAATGTGCGTTCCTGGCCTAGGTCGACGTAATCGGGATTGCAAACCAACCGGATGATCCCGGTCTGCGTGACCGCAACCCCTTTGGGCTTGCCCGTCGACCCGGAGGTATACATGAGATAAGCCAGGTTCATCGGGCTTCGCCGCTTGCGGATGGCTTCCTCGGGATCGTTGGCTGCTTGCCGCTCCAGCGCAGCCAGGGTTGCGCGATCATCAACCAGCAGATGGGCATGGTTCTTGAAAAGCGGAGGAAGGTGTTCGGCTGCCGCCAGCAACATGGCCGGCCGCGCTTCCTCCAGGATGAAAGCAAGTCGCGCCTCAGGCTGGTCCGCGTCCAGGGGAAGATACGCCGCGCCGGTCTTTACGATGGCCAGCAGTGAAACAATGCTGTCGACGCCAAAATGGCCCACCAACCCAACGATGTCCTCCCGTCCCATTCCACGCTCGATCAGCAAATGGGCCAGCCGGTTCGCCCGTTCGTTCAGCTCGCCATAGGACAAGGACCATTCTTCATGCGTCAGCGCGATGGCCGCGGGGCGCCGCGCAACCTGTTGTTCGAATAGGCCGGCAATATCATTCATGTTTGTTGAAGTCCTTGAGTACCCGGTTCGCCTCCGCTGGCGTCAAGATGTCAATTTCATGGAGCGGCTTGTCCGGCTGCGCGCATAAGGCATGCAGGTGCTGGCCGTAATGCGCCGACATCTGCTCTATCCGCCATTCGTCAAACAGGCCCCGGTTGTAAAGCCAGTACAGGCCCACCTCTCCGCCCTGCTCCCACGCATGCACCTCCAGGTCAAAGCGCACCAGCATCCGCTCCGGTTTTTCCACCACCACTTCCAGCCCTTCGAACTTCTGCTGTTGCCACGGCGCGTTCTGCAAGGCGAACACCACCTGCAACATCGGCATGACATTCAGGTTTCGTTCGGGAGAGAGCTCTTCCACCAGCTTTTCGAACGGCACTTCCTGATGCCGGTAACCTTCGAGCGCCGTCTTGCGCGTCTCCACCAGCAACTCCCGGAAGCTCATCTCAGGTCGGACATGCAGCCACATGGCCAGGGTGTTCACAAAAAAGCCGATCAGCTCTTCCAGTTGCTCGTCTTGGCGATTGGCGATTGGCGAGCCCACCACGATCTCTTCCTGCCCGCTATATCGAGACAGCAGCACCGCGAATCCGGCCAGCAGCGCCATGTACAACGTTGCATGCGCCTCTTTGCAGAGCCGGCGGAGCGTGTCGGCTAACGCGGCGGAGAGGGTCACAAAGCGCACCCCCGCCGCGAATGTCTGCTCCCCCGCGCGCGGCCTGTCCGCCGGCAGTTCCAGCCGTTCCGGCATTCCTTCAAGGGCTTCTTTCCAGTACTGCAGCCCTTCTTCCAAACAGCCTTTTTGCGCCGATTGTCTTTGCCACAGCGCGTAATCGGCGTACTGGAATTTCAGCTCCGGCAGCGGGTCCTCTTCGCCTTTCGCATATGCCGCGTAGAGCACCTGGAGTTCGCGGCTGAACGTTCCCTCGGACCATCCATCGGAGACGATGTGGTGCACCGTGCGTAGAAAGACATGCTCTTCCTCGCCCAGCTTCAGCACCTTCGCGCGCAGCAGCGGGCCATGCGACAAGTCAAACTTCTCATCCAATTCCCGCTGCATTGCCTGCCGCACAGCCGCGTCCTGTTCGGCGGGGCTCATCCTGCGCAGGTCTTCTATCTTCATTTCAATCCGCCGCTCCGGCTCGATCACCTGCGCCGGCTCGTCTTCCACCATCGCGAAGTGTGTGCGCAGACTTTCATGCCGTTGCACGATCCGGTTAACCGCGCGCTCCAGCGCTTTCAGGTCCAGCTTGCCTTTCAGGCGCAGCGCCTCGGGCATGTTGTATTCCGTGCTGCCGCCGCCCAACTGGTCCAGGAACCACAGCCTTTGCTGCGCGAAGGAGAGTGGCAAGCGCTCCGGACGCTTCTGCCGGTCCAGGGCTCGATGCGCCACGGCGCGCCGCAGTTCCGGAAGCAGTTGAGACACGCTGGCCGCGCGGAAAAACGTGTCCAGGGCAAGGTTCACTCCCCATGCGCTTCGTATGCGGCTCACCAAGCGCGTTGCCATAAGCGAATGCCCGCCCAGTTCGAAAAAGTTTTCCTCTACGCCCACCTGCTCCTGCCCTAGGACTTCGGCGAAGATCCCGCACAGGATTTCCTCTTCCGGCGTGCGCGGCAGCCGCCGCTCCTCGTTTCCCGCAAGGTCCGGCGCCGGAAGTTTTTTGCGATCGATTTTTCCATTCGCCGTCAGCGGCAGGCTTGGCAGCAGCATGATTCCGGACGGCACCATGTAGTCCGGCAGCTTTCGCGCCAGTTCCTGCCGTAATCCCCTTGCATCCAGGCCGCTTTCGCTCTTCGCGACCACGTAAGCCACCAGGCGCTTGCCTGTGCTTTTCTGTTCGCACAGGATGACGGCCGCATCCTTTACTGCGGGGATCTCGCGCAGCGCGCTCTCAATTTCACCCGGTTCGATGCGGAAGCCCCGCAGTTTCACCTGCTGGTCGGCCCGTCCCAGATATTCCAGGTTGCCGTCGTTTCTCCACAGCACCACGTCGCCGGTACGGTACATGCGGCTTCCTGCCGGCCCATACGGGTCCGCGATGAAGCGCTCTGCCGTGAGTTCAGGACGACGGTGATAGCATCGCGCCAATCCGGACCCCGCCAGATAAAGCTCTCCGGCCACTCCGAGCGGCTGTGGATCGAAATTCGGCCCCAGCACGTACACCCGCGTATTGCTGTTCGGCTTTCCGATGGGGATGGCTGTCTCTCTCTCAGCCGGAGGCCCCGCCACCGGATAATGCGTGGCAAACGTTGTGCACTCCGTTGGGCCATACACGTGGATAATTCGGGTCTCCGGCAAGGCTTCCTGCGCGCGGCGCACGTGCATGGGCGAGGAGGCTTCTCCTCCAAAAAGCACCTGCCGGACACCTCGCAAAACTTCCATGCCCTCGTCCACCACAACGTTGAAAAGCGCAGTGGTCAGGAAAAGCGTGCTGGCCGCCTGCCGCCTGAGAAACGAGCCTAGCTCGGCGACGCCCGGAATTCTCTCCGGAAACAACGCGCACGCCGCTCCATTCAGCAAGGCGCCCCAGATCTCGAACGTAGAAGCGTCAAAAAACAATGGTGAAACCACCAGAAAAATATCGCCCTCGTCCAGCCGCGCATAATTGGGCCGCTTGACAAGCCGCAAGATCGCCCGATGGCTGACCATGACGCCTTTAGGTCTCCCGCTGGAACCCGAAGTGTAGGTTACGTAAGCAGCGTTGTCCGGCCGTAGAAATGAGCCGCCCTGGCGCCCCGGGTTCCCGCAAGCGCTGTCCCGCGAAAGGCTTCTCCATTCGGGCTCATCGAGTTGAATGCGAGGAAAAGATTCGGGCAGGCGTGGGGCCGTTTCAGAGTTCGCCAGCGACAGGAGGGCGCCGGAGCCGGCAAGCAGTTGCTCCATGCGCGCGGGAGGATTTTCCGGATCGAGAGGGAGATAAGCCGCCCCGGATTTTAAGATCGCCAGCAAAGCTATGATCATCTGAGGCGACCGCGGAAGGCACAAGGCGATGAGCTTCTCCGGTCCCGCTCCCTGCCGGATCAGAAAGTGCGCCAGGCGGTTCGCTTCTTCATTCAACTGCCGATAGCTTACTGGGGAGCCATCCCACAGAATGGCCGTGTGCTCCGGGGTCTTTTCTGCCCGGCCTTCGAACAGCTCGGGTACTGTTGTCTCCGGAATTTCCTGTTCCGTTTGGTTCCATTCCTGGAGGATCCGCCGCCGTTCTTCTTCTCCAAGCAGATCCAGGTCTCCGATGGCCTGATCGAGTCGCATTTCAGTCACCCTTCATCGTTCCATTCCATTGCAAAAATCCATTGGCACCCCTCAGACCCGTCACATCTGGTTCCGCGCGGCATGTCATCCTTTCGCCAGCGCTTCAATGACCCGCGCGTGGTGGCCGGCCATTTGCTCCACGCGCCAGTGGTCAAACATGTCACGGTTATAGACCCAGGTCAGGTCAACCCAGTTGCCGTGCTCAACGGCGACCACCGACAGGGGCGGAACAACTGCCGTGTTCAGTTCCACGTGGCTCCGCAACTGGCGATGGCTGACTTCCATGGGCTCCATCACCAGGCCGGGCAGGACCGTTGACAAGGGTGCGTTCTGCATCACGAGCTGCGCGTCAAATATCCTGGTGCCGTTCTGGCTGCGTTCGGGCGAGAGCTCCTTTACCAAAATTTCAAACGGCAACTGCTGATGCTCGTAGGCGTTCAGGGCCGTTTGCCTCACCTCGCCCAGTAAGTCGCGGAAGCTTGTCTCCCGCCGCACCCTGACGCGCATCGCCAGCGTGTTCACGAAAAACCCAATCATCCCTTCCAATCGCTCGTCTTCCCGATTCGCGATTGGCGTCCCGATCACCACGTCTTCCTGTCCGCTATAGCGTGATAGCACCACGGCAAGCCCTGCCAGCAGTGTCATGTAAAGGGTCACTCCGTTTTCGCGGCCCACGCGCCTCAATTCCGCCGTTAACTCCGGCCCCAGCTTTTGCCGCCAGACTCCGGGCACGAACGTCTGCAGCGCTCCACGGGGCCGGTCTTCAGACAGCAACAGCCGCTCCGGAATGCCTGCAAGCTCCTCCTTCCAGTACTTCAGGTCATCTTCCAGGCCGCCTTGCTCTGCCCAGCGTCTCTGCCACAACGCATAATCCGGATACTGTATTTCCAGTTCCGTTAGCGGGCTTGGTTCACCTTGCGCATACGCCACATAGAGCGCCTGCAACTCGCGATTGAACACTTCTTCCGACCAGCCATCGCAAGCCACGTGATGGATGGTGCGCAGAAGCACGTGCTCTTCCTCTCCCAGCTTCAAGAGTTTCGTCCGCAGCAGCGGCCCGCATGACAAATCGAACCTCTCCTCGACCTCTCTCTCCATTGTCCGCAGCGCGGCGCGATGCCGTTCCGTTTCTTCCAGCCCACGCAAATCTTCTTCGCGCAGCTCAATCCGTAGCCGCGTCTCGATTACCTGGAGCGGCTCATCCTCCACCACCTCAAAATGCGTCCGCAGGCTCTCATGCCGTTCCACGATCGTGTTGATCGCCCGCTCCAGCGCATCTCTGTCCAACATCCCTCTCAGGCGCAGTACTTCCCCCACGTTGTATTCCGCGCTGCTGCCCTGCAATTGATCGATGAACCAGAACCGCTGCTGGCCAAAGGAGCATGCGAGTTTCTCAGGACGCTTGTGCCGTTTCAAGGCATCCCGCCGGCAGTGGTGTCTGCGCAATCGTGGCGCCAATGCTTTGGGCGTGGGCGCTTCAAACAAAGCGCGCACCGGCAAATCAATCCCGAACGTCTTTCGTATGCGGCCGGCCAGCCGTGTTGCTGTGAGTGAATGTCCGCCCAGAGCAAAAAGATCATCTTCTGTACCAACGCGCTGCAGTCCCAGGACATCCGCAAATAGCCCGCACAAGATTTCTTCTTCCTGGTTGTGGGGCGCGCGATAATCTTCCTCGTCCGCGTTGAAATCCAGGGGCGGCAGGGCGTTGCGGTTGAGCTTGCCGTTAGGCAATACAGGTATGGATTCGAGGACCATGATGGCGGCTGGAAGCATGTACGAGGGAAGATTCTGCTTCAGCGCTTCGCGCAGCTGAAGCCGGTCCAGGCTGGCGCCCGCTCTGGGAACTACATAGGCGATGATTCGCTTGTCTCCCTGAAAATCCTCATGAACAGCGGCCACCGCTCTCTCTACGCCGCTCTGCTGTTGCAGAAAAGATTCAATCTCGCCCAGTTCAACACGGAAACCGCGTATCTTTACCTGCTGGTCCCTGCGCCCCAGGAATTCAAGCCGCCCGTCCGGCAGATAACGCCCCAGATCGCCGGTGCAATACATTTTCTGGCGCGGAGCGTCCGTAAAGGGATCTTGTGGAAATTTTGCCGCGGTCAGCTCCGGCTGGTTCAGGTATCCGGCGGCCACTCCTTCGCCGGCGATGCAGATTTCGCCTTCCATGCCTGTGGGCACGAGCTGCTGATTGTGATCCAGCAGATAAATCCGGGTGTTTGCGATTGGACGCCCGAGCGTGACCTGCTCACCCGGCGCACGAAACAAGTGCATGGTGGACCACACCGTGGTTTCCGTGGGGCCATAAAAATGATACAGAGAAGGGCCTGCCTCCAGTAGGCTATTGCAAAGTTCCTGCGGAAGAGGCTCGGCACCCACGGCCCGCTTCAGTCCCTTCGCGGTATAGCCTGCGTCCAGCAGCATGCGCCACGTGGTGGGCGTGGCATGCAAAACGGTGGAGCGCGTCTGCTCCAGCCAGCGCGCCAGCGCCTCTGCATCCGAAGCAGTCTCCCGCTCACAGATTGCGACTGTGCCACCTGTAAGGAGCGCCAGGTACAGTTCGGGAATGCACATGTCAAAGGCAAAGCTGGCCAAGGCGGGAAAGACATCGTCAGGCCCCATGGCGAGTTGTTGTCCCATGAAGGTGAGAAGATTGACGACAGCCTTGTGTGCCACCTGCACGCCTTTGGGCCG
This sequence comes from Terriglobia bacterium, assembly GCA_020072645.1. Lineage (NCBI taxonomy): Bacteria > Pseudomonadati > Acidobacteriota > Terriglobia > Terriglobia bacterium. The sequence goes on along the minus strand of JAIQGK010000036.1, from coordinate 7,203 downwards.
TCCCGTGGAACCGGAGGTAAAAATGACATAAATAAGATCGTCGGGGCCGGAGTTGGGAGCGTGATTTTCGGCAGGCTCCTGGGCCAGGCGCGGCCAATCAGAATCCAGCAGCACCATTTTCGGCCCCGGGGACGGAAAAGCAGCCGCCAGCGCGGAATTGGAAATAATCATTTTGACGGCAGCTTGTTCCAGAGCCAGCCGAATTCGTTCGCCGGGATACTCCGGATCCAGCGGAACGTAAGTTGCGCCGGATTTCTGCACGCCGAGCAACGTGACCATCATCTCCAGCGAGCGCTCGACGTACACTCCTACCCGGTCAGAGCGTCCCACGCCCTGCCGCCGCAGGTGGCTGGACAGTTGATTGGCCCGGCCATTCAGTTCGCCGTAAGTGAGCCGGCCATCGCGAAAAGTGACGGCAACAGCGCCGGAAGCAAGGGCCACTTGTTCTTCAAACAACTGGTGCAGGCACTTGTCGCGGGGATAATCCGCGGCGGTAGCATTCCACTCCACCAGAAGCTTGTGGCGCTCGGCGAGCGTCAGCAGCGTCTCCGGAAGGGTTCCATCAGGAATGGGGCGGATGGCGGGCAAACAAATCAGTCCTTCCTGCGCGAGCCCTGCCACCTTCCCGGCCCAATGGCAAATTCGGAGCGTTCGGTGAGCCGCTCCGCAGCGCTTTCCAGAGTGGAACGGTCGAGGGCTTCGAGCATCACGGTTTCCTCCGCGGAAAGACAGTGTTGCCTACCCATTGCCCCCGGCTCGAGGAAAAGCTTGTCCCGAAATTCAACGTCAATCAGGGCACGCCCCAGAATTTCCAGAAAAGCCTGGCTTGGCCTTGTGCCGGTAACGGATGACATTGTTTCTCCTGTCGATGCCTTTTCGAGATTGCTGAAAGGCGCTTTCAAAAGATACTCAGGCATTGGTGAAGCGGCGTGGTTGCGCTTCCGTTCCTGCCAAATTACGCAATGCCCTTGCGGCCTCCAGGCAGACGGTCGACGCGAAGCGGCGTTGCATTTAAAGCTCTCGCGCGATCCGCGGCCCGAAGATCCCACGTCCCGCAAGCAGGTGAAAGACGTGCCAGGTTTCAGACTTCGGTATCACCACGCGGACCACCGGTATACCGATTTCTGGACGGGTCATGTCAAACACAACCAATTGGGGCAATCCGCACCGAGGCAGATTGTCCAGCAGCAACTGCACGTCTTCATCGATGGAGTCGTGCTCGAAACTCGGTAATTCATGGAACGAGACCCACTCGCCGACATTCAGCAAGTCGTCAATCTCGCGGGAAGCTTTGCGCCGTACCTGCGGCAGCCCTTCCCCGCTGCCCTGGACGCAGGTAGTCTGGCTCTGTATGGCTTCGCTCATGGCGTGTATCAGCGCCACCCTTGCGTCCGGATAAGCGCTCGAACCGCTATAGGCGTTCACACCGCCGTCTTTCCCAGGCTCCACAAGGATGCAATCAATGGCTGCGATTCCCGCTGGAGATCGCAAATGCCGAAGATAGATCTGGAATCCCGCAGCGTTCAGGTTTTCCATCAGGGCCGCCGCATCTTTGGGCAGTCCTTCCGTCCGTATCCGCTGGGTTGGAATGGGATCTCCTTCCTTCTTTGTTTCCAGGCCGGCCAGGCTGCGCACCAACGGACGAAGATGCGCGCGGGCAGCAGCGATGGCCTGCGCATCGCGTTCCAGGACCTCACAAATTCCATGGCAGAGCGCCTCCGCCAGCGTGTTCCCGGCGGCAAGCCCGTTCGTGCTGGCATAAAAAAGATGAGGGCCGCGGCGCGGACTGTACGGGCAAATCACGGCATTCAGGGGAACCAGCGTCTCTCGCTGGTTTAGCAGGTCATAACCGCAGACCCATTCAATCTCCAGGTCTTCCGAAAAATCGCTCAAGGGCGGGACGATGACGTCAGTGGGAGGGACACAAGAGTAGTTGCGGCTTAATTCACGGTATGCCCCTACGATGGTTTCATAATCGCAAAAGCTTCCGGCATGATGTTCAAGCGCCTCCATCAGTACGCTTACTTCGGCTTCTTCATCGGTCATTCCTTTGCCGTTGTATTCAGACATGCCTGGCTCTTCGCCGCGAGGACGAATGCCGGTAAGGCTGGGAATGCCCGTTCCTTCCATGTTGGGATTTTGAGCAACCTGGGTAATGCCAACTTGATGCATGACGGTCCTGGCCCGCCGCAACGTTTCACCCGGTTCTACGGCCCGCACCACGCCGGCCTTGGAGTACTTTGGCAGATGAGGAAGCTTCCAGTACTCTGCGGTATTTCTGCCCAACCTCGGCACTTGAAACATCCCTTTCCAAATATCTATCCATTTCAGTTTACTCCCAATCTATATTGGTTTGTCGATAGTTTTATCGAATTGTATGAGTTCCAAAATGGAACTATTCTAAAATTCAGCAGCCACAGATTATCTATTCAGGTTGAAATACTCTGCTCCCCGAATATACTCAAAGCCTATTTGGTAGTAGCTGTATAAAACTTAAGATCTACTTGAAACACTAGAATAGTGTATTAAGGAAATAGCCCTAGCCACTATTCTGGCAAGCGGGCATTTGGATCATTGTAGAATCATCGAGTGTCCAGCACAGAACCAGCCATCGCCTTAGGCTTGCGCGCGCCGCTCGCCGTAGGGAACTTTCGCAAGCTATGGATTGGGGAAGTCATCTCCGTTCTGGGTGACCAATTCTATTTCGTGGCGATGCCCTGGCTGGTACTGCAATTGGCCGGATCCGGGCTGGCCCTGGGCTCGGTGCTGATGACAGTGGCGATTCCGTCCGCTTCGCTGATGCTGTTGGGGGGCGCCATCACGGACCGCTTCTCCCCGCGCATGATCATGCTGATTTCGAACCTGGTGCGCGCCATGATTGTTTCCGTCCTGGCCGCGCTCGTGTTCGCGCATTCGGCGCGCATGTGGCATTTGTATGTTTTTGCCGCGATTTTTGGAACGGTGGACGGCTTCTGTTATCCCGCTGATGCCGCAATGGTGCCAAGCCTGCTCGAGCCGACTCTGTTGACCGCAGGAAACTCCCTGATGCAGGGCTCCTATCGTTTTCTTGGGCTGATCGGCCCAGTGACCGCGGGAATCATCATCGGCAAAACCGGATTGGGGCCGGCCTTCGTTGTAGACGCCATAAGTTTCTTTGTCGCCGTTGCCATGCTGGCTGCGCTTACGCCGAACGACGCTCCTGTCGCGTCCCGGGAACAGCCTTTGATCGCGTCGATTCGCGAAGGCATTTCCTATACGCTGGCGCATCCGATTATCCGCTCTCTTCTGCTGGTCTTTGCCGTGACCAGTCTCTCCTTGTCGGGGCCTTTTTTCGTGGGCGTGCCATTGCTGGCACGGCAGCGCTTCACCAGACCAAGCGCCCTGGGTCTTCTTTACTCCAGTTTCGGCGCGGGGACGCTGCTGGGGATCACTCTAGCCGGGCAGGTACAGCGCAAGCTCCGCATCGGGCCGATATTGATGGGCGTCTATGTGGCTTCCGGAATTGCCATGATCGCTATCAGTCTGCTATGGCATATCTGGACAACCGCCATCGTACTGTTCCTGATGGGCATTGCCGTGGGATACGCCAACATCGTGAACCTGTCATACCTGCAACGACAGACTGAAGCGAGCAAGATGGGGCGCGTCATGAGCCTGGTCATGTTTTGCGCCCAGGGACTCGCTCCATTGGCTTACCTCGGAGCGGGCGCATTAAGCAAACTGGGAACTACTGTGCTTTTTTTCAGTTCGGGAATCAGCACCATCGTGGTTGCCTGCGTGCTATTCCGGGCGCCGCACTTCTGGAGAAAAAAATCTCCACTTCCATCTGACATGGATTAAGTCAAAATCATCTATAGAAAATAGATACAATAAAATATCAACATTGGAAATAATAACTACTCTTTATCAGCACTTCCTGAAATAGGAATGAAGACAGCAATCAGATAAATAACAATATACATTGTTTATAATCGCGATATAACTATGGTTTGTACACTGGAAAGATCGAAATCTGTTATGAGTAACCCAGATTATGAGCAACCCGGAATCTTTCCACAGAACGGCGAATCACCTTCAAGCGGAGGCTAGCGGCGCGTTTGCAGGTCCAGGAAGTAGTGGGGAACCAAGAGGTTTACATGCATGACAAGAAGTTCACGCAAGACCTGAAATCGTCCGGCCGAATCGGCAACACTCCCCTGCAAAGCATCGCGCTCCTGATCAAAAGCAGATGGCATAAGATAAGCCTCAAGTTGGAAAGTCATAATCCGGCGGGCTCCTCCAAGGATCGGACAGCCCAGGCCTTGATCGCCGATCTTGAGTGCCGCAGCCTGTTAACAGCATCTTCCATCATCATTGAATCGACCTCTGGAAACCTGGGAGCCTCCCTTGCTTACGTGTGCGGAATGCGGGGTTTCCAATTCCTCGCCGTCATCGATCCAAAGACTACGCCGGCCCTGCGTAACCGCATGCAGGAGTATGGCGCCCGTCTGGAAATGGTCCAGGAAAAAGACGAGAATGGCGGCTATTTGTTTTCCCGCCTGAAAAGGGTGCGGGAACTCTGCGCCCAATGCCCGGATTACGTTTGGGCAGACCAATATTCCAATCCAGCCAATCCAGAAGCGCATTACAGGCATACTGCGCCTGAAATTTTTTCTCAGACCCGCGGAAAAGTTGATGCCGTCTTCGTGGCCGTCTCCACCGGAGGCACTTTCGCCGGTATTGATCGCTTTTTCAGAGAAGTTCGCCCTGCCACACGTACCATACCAGTCGATGCCATAGGATCGGTGGTTTTCGGCGGACCGCCGGGGCTACGCATGCTGACCGGTATCGGATCTTCACGACAATCCAGCTTTTTTCAGCCAGGCCATAATCACCATCCGCGGATGGTGGCAGACCGCGATGCTTTTGCCGTATGCCGCCTTCTGGTCCGCAGACTCGGTCTTTCGCTCGGTGGATCCAGCGGCGCGGTCATAGCCGCATGCGCACAGGCGCTTGCCGAAGATCTGGAACTGCAACACGTGGTCTGTCTGTGCGCCGATGGGGGCAAAAACTATGACTCAACCATTTACTCCGACGCGTGGCTGAAAACGAATCATTTCGATCCTGATTATGAGATGCCTTTGATCGAGGATGTAGCGGCGTTTGACGAATGCGCCGCAACGGTTTTCTTACCGCAGGAAATTACCGGGCGCAGGTAGAACGAAAGAGAGGAGAATTATGGAATACGCCGGGGCAGGGCACGACCGTATCCTCTATTTGGCCCGCGCTGACGTTCAGGCGATCTGCGAAGAACTGGACCCGCTTGCGATCGTCGAAGAGGTGTTTCGTCTGTATGTCAGGGGCGAAGCCATTCTTCCCGGCGAAGCATACCTGGCTTGGCGAAACAACCGAGGGGAGGCAGTCCGTAGCCTGAATATGCCCGGCTATCTTGGCGGCAGCAACCGCACAGCCGGCACAAAAATCATCAACAGCAATCCGGCAAACCCATCACGAGGGCTGGTCCGCGGCAGCGGTGTGACCTTGCTTTTTGACCCGGAGACTACAAGAATTCAGTGCATCATGGAAGGCGCGTACATTTCCGCGCTGCGCACGGCCGCCGTTTCCATGCTTGCTTTGAAATTGCTGGCACACGGCAGCGTTCATTCACTCTGCCTGATCGGAACCGGCGTCATCGGCAGGGCTCACCTTGAGCTCGCGCGCAGGACTTTTCCCGCGCTGGAGCGCGTAGTCCTGTTCGATCTTAATCCAGCATCGGCGGAAGAAGCCGCAAACTATTTGCGTCACAAACCAGGACATCCGCTTCAGATTGAGGTGGCCGCAAGCGCCATGTCCGCGGTGCGAGCGACCCACGTTGTGATCGCAGCCACAACCGTAACTTCCGGCTACATTCCTTATGATTGGCTCAGACCGGGAACAGTGGCGATCAATGTCTCTTTGGACGATTTTTTGCCGGACGTATTCCTCAAAGCTTCCCTGCTGTTCGTTGACAACTGGAATCTCGTGCAGGCTGATTCGCACCGCCTTCTTGGACGCCTTCACCGTGAAGGCAAAATTGCCGCTCCGGAACAGATGCCGCCACAGCATGGACGAAAAGTGGATGGAGAAATCGCTGACCTGCTGCTTGGCCGTCATCCGGGACGCCGCTCCACCGAAGATATGATTCTGGTGAATCCTTTCGGTCTTTCACTTGAAGACTTGGGATTTGCCGCGCGTATTTTTGAGGCCGCGCGTCAAAAGGGCCGGGGCCAATACCTTGACGTATAGCTTAATGGCATCGCAAGGGCTATTGGATCTTTAGCACGAAGGCCGCCGTGATGAGCTGCATATCTGTAAAGGTTGTGGTCAACTTAGCGATCTGGATTTGCGGTTGTAACGGTATAACAAAGATGCAATTTCTAACTAAACAGACTTTAAGCAAAGTTGCGCAACTGCTTGGCTGAATATTATTAGTAAGCCAATAATTCCCAAAATGGTAATTAAAACCCCTCTCATCACTAAATATGCCTATCACGCGATTGAGTATAATGGACAGTAGTGCGAGACATGTGGATCATCACGCCAGTCTGAAGAACACAGTTCACAAGCTGCGTCGCTCAGCGCTCTTCCTGTAGAATCGCGGCATTCTGAATACGAGGAGACTCACTCTGTTGGACGCGCAATCAATCATCACGGAGTTGGAAGCTGAACGGGACCGGCTCAATAGTGCCATCGCCGTCCTTCAGGGCAGACAAAGCAAGCTTGGCAGGACAGCCTCAAGTAAGCCCGATGGCCGGAAGATGCACCTCTCGGCAGCAGCGCGCAGAAGGATCGGCGAAGCAATGAAAAAGCGTTGGGCTGAGCGGAAGAAGAAATCAGCGGCCTGACCCTGATCCTGTTCACCACAATTGCGCCGCAAGTGCTAACCATCCTCTTCCGGCGGAGCCAGCAAGTGAGCGTCTCTGTTCTGGCTTACCTCTTTGCAGAGTCAAGCGCCTTTTGCTCCCATCACAGGTCATTGATAGGGCCGCGGTGAGCTGATTCGTGAAATCACTCTTTGCGCGGTACAAGGACGGTACATTGAGAACATGTGGAGTCTCAAGAGGTTGTTCCGATCGAGGCCGGAGCGGCTGATAGGTGGAACATGGTTGAGGCTACCATGAGGACGGTGCCAGTTGTAATGGTGAAGCCAGGGAAGAAGATGTTCGTGACGGTGTTGCGAGTCTT
>JAIQGK010000035.1 GCA_020072645.1 Terriglobia bacterium | reverse complement strand
GTTTCTTTTTACTACCAAGCAGTTGCCCACACAAGGGACAAGTTCGACTTGAACCTTTTTCTTACCGGAGGTAACACAAAGACGGCCGTATCGGCGTGCCAAGTGACTCGCCCCGTCTGCATTTAAACTGCAGGAGATGAGCGTGATGATTAGCAAAGTCCAAACTTAGGTTCGGCAAGACAAAAAGGGGCTAACACGTAGCTCCTTTTTGTTTTCAGCTCTCAAGGTGCTTGGCTTATTTCAGAATGCCGGGACCGGGACCTTTCTTTGAATTGCGTTCATCTGTAACCGCTATAAGTTTGATCTCAACTTTGTGTTTGATAATCACCTTTACAGGCTTGTTGCAGTGTGGGCAACGCGTGGAGAATGAGGCCTCGGAATTGAAGATGGCATCTTTGAAGATGATCCTAGTGCAATGCGGACAATTGCCTATGTTTTCCTCTCTATCCATAGTTGTTTTTCCAGAGGGGTCTGTTGCCAACCCGACTTATGTGTCTCCGTTCGAGTGGCAATAGAGGCTCAAACTTCAAAGAACGGTTCATGTGCCATTCGGGCCTCGGCCTCAGATATCCTCGATCATAGTTAATTAATAATTCGTCGCTGTCCGGGGTCGACTACTTCTCGGACAGCTAACGGGCAAATTAGGTATCATCCATTGCCGATCGCTTCGGGCTGTTCATCGACATCTTTCTGGCCAGACTTGCTTTCATCTGATCCAAGTTATCCACAGTTTTTTGATCACGAGCGTAATTCTTTTTATTTAAATCTTTTTCTTTATTCTTGTTAGTAGTTCCGGCTGACTGATCTGACCGGTCTGTGTGACCGATGTGCAGGTCTGGCTGACCGGTCTTATTTGAGGTCGGTCTATATGACCTATCTAGTTTTAAGAGGTAGTAGAGGTTGTGATAGCGTTGTCTGCCCTTGCGAACGAGGTTCAGTTTTATGAGTTGCCGAATGCCTCTTTGCACGCTCGAGATGCTGGCTCCTATTTTGTTGGCAATGTGCTTGTGTGATGGAAAACAAAAACCCTCCTGGTTAGCATGTGCCGCCAGGCAGTTATAAATTGCGATGCCGATCGGCTTGAGCTTCTCACCGTACTCATCAAGGATCACTTTATTGATCCAGTACCAATCGCCATTTCTTAAATCTCTGACTTTTATTTTTTCATCCGACATGGCCACGAATAATAAAGGCGATGGTCGACCTCAAGACCGCGCCTTATTCCTCCCTTCACGTCTGGCGCCATTGAGGGGAGAGTAAGGCGCCATCACCATTCTCTGGATTTGGGCAGGGTTCGGTCGATGTTGTCCATCGCTCTACAAAAGTCCCGTCGCATGGTCGGATTCTCTAATTCACGGATTGTGAAATTACTCAGCAGACTTTCCCTCCTCGCCAAGAGTTCTCTCCGGGTCGGAGGCTTCCGAGTCATCCGCTTCCAGATCCTCTGGATAAGTCTCTTTATCAGGATTTTGGTTGTCATACTTTTTGATGTGATCTAAGTGATCCAATAGCATGAATGCCATGCGCTTGAATCCAGCTCGCAGAAATCGCGGCGCCGCGATGTCCGCTGATTGAAATCAGGTTCCACACTCCCAGAAAGGTGCCGGGCAAGAGCATGAAAAAGAGTCCGGTGATGGCATATACCATCATTAAGCGCTGGGCTTTTTCTTCCCGGGCCTTGAGCAGGATGGCGGGTACCGTGTTCAACTGAATCCCCTTGTGCTAGCCGGAGTTGCTGGTGAAGCCGCTACTTGCAGCGCCGACACTTTCACGAACTTACTGGAGGATTTTGTTCGTGATCAAGCCGGCTGGAAGCCATCTAGTGCTTCTCTGATATCGTACAGCCGGCAGGCTTATTTGGTATCAGATGTGTGCCGATTAAAAAAGAATACAGCACCAGATGCCCCCGGGAACAACGAAAAAGGCCAAGGCGCTGGACGCGCAGCACACTCTAAAATTTGAATCCTTGCTGCTGACCTGAGAGTCTCTTAACATTATTTTTCAAAGGAAATCGATGAATCCATTTCGCCTGCTTGGCTTGTTGCTGCTATTGATTGCGAACGCCGTCGCTCAGAATCCCACGCCATCACCCACTCCGCCGCTGCTCAAGCCGGATGAGCGGCTGAAAGTCGACGTGCTGCTGATCGTCGCGCACCCAGACGATGAAACAGGCGTGGTCCCGTACCTGGTGCAACTCATCGACCAGAAAAAACACGTGGCCGTGGTTTATACAACGCATGGCGAGGCCGGGCACAACAATATGGGGCCGGAGCGGGCACAGTCACTGGGCGCGGTGCGGGAGATGGAGCTGCGGCATGCGCTGGCGAGCGTGGGAATCGACAACGTATGGTTCCTGAGCGGGCGCGATACGCCGAGCCAGAACGTCCTGGAGTCGCTGGCGAACTGGCATCAGGGCCAGGTGGACGAGGAACTTGTCAGGATGGTGCGGCTGACGCGTCCTGAGGTGATTATCACGTGGATGCCGGGATTTTTTGTGGGCGAAAATCACGGCGACCATCAGGCGGCGGGCGTGCTGGCGACCGAGGCTTTTGACAGCGCGGGCGATCCTACGGTTTTTCCGGCTCAGGTGGCAGGGCCGGTAAAAGTGAATGAGAGGCTGCTGGACGGCCTGCAGCCGTGGCAGGCCAAGAAGCTTTACTACTTTCCCGATTCAGCGGATGACATCTTTAAAGGCACCGGGCCGACCTACCAGACCAACGGCATGGCAAAGGCGCTGAAGATTCCGTACTGGCGCGCCGGGTTTGAGACCTTTAAGTATCACCTGACGCAATATCGCAAGTTTATTGAAGGCCTGAAGAAGATGGACGAGAAGCAGGTGGCGGAACAGGAGAAGAACTGGGGCGGCGAGGGAAGTTTTGTCTTTGGCAAATCACTGGTTCCGGGGAGCGTGACCGGAGATGTTTTTGAAGGAATCACGCCGGGGCCAATCGCATTTGTTCCACCGGCAAGAGAGGCCTATGAGCAGCCTGCGGCGCTTTCAGTGGAACTGGGTGGGCCTTGGGGATTTTATGAGAAGTTCAAGCGCGCGCATGGAATCACAAAATTGCCGAAGGCCAAAGAACCGGAGATATCGATTAAGCGCGGCGCGACTTTGCTGATTCCACTGGATCTGCACAACCATACGGATGCGATGAAGACCATGACCATCGTGGTGAAACTGCCTGAGGGGTGGACGACGCAGAGCGGAGCGGGCAGCCTTGCTCTTGATCCGCAGAGCGATTACTACTGGCAGGTGATGCTGGACGCGCCAAAAGTGGAGACGAAAGAACGGCAGGAAATTGAATGCACGGCAACGGCGGACGGCAAGACACTGGCGACCATCAGGATTTCTGTGCGGCTGGTGAACGGTGGGTTGCCGCAGAATTGACAAGTGTTGATCAACATTTTGTTTTTCATTTCCTTGCCCTCCCAGGCCGGCGAAGCCAAGCCTTTCTGTCTCGCAATCTCCTGGGCGACCAGATCTGGCTTCTCTGAAAGGGCTCGGGGCTTGATCGGTGCGCTCTGCGCAATCGGGCGAGTCTCCGCAATCAGAAAACTTTCACCGTCCGAATGGACGAGCAGGCTCTGGGGGCGCCTGTATTCCACGAAGAAGTCGACCTGCGCATTTGCCGATGCCTTACCCGCTCGCCAGATGCAGCGGAATTTCCTGGCCTGATTTGGTCGTTATCAATGCATTGCTTTCGCTCGGCTGTGTTGTGAGGGCTTCAAGAAAACCAGCCGTGGCTCGGCATCGGAGTGTTCCGCCTTGAAGGCGGCCGGGATTCCCAATGACCACGGAACTGATCTCCTCTGGCAGTTTTACTGAAGTCGTGTAGCCATGTGCGAGGTACAGCAGTCTGACTGCGCCCTCCTCGATAGGCACAGTTGTAACGCCCGGGATAACTTTGCTCTCCTGCGTTTGGGCCGCGCCGATGCCGGCAATCACACAGACAATCAGAATCAAGTGCACTCTCATCGTGTTCTCCCAGGAGTGCGTTGAACATTCGCACTCCGAACTTGTTTATGGCGCTCAACCCGCTGACGGATGCTCGCCACGTAAGCAACAACGTCAGGGTTTGCATACTGAAGCCCACGAACTTCGATCACCCGTTCGCCCGCATAATATGCGGCTGCAACCAACCTCAGGTCTCCATGGAACTTTGCCATCAGCCGCGCCAAATGACGGCCCCCTCCCGAGACGTTCTGCTTCGCGTCGCAGCGGTCCTGAACGTTCAACTTTTTGGCGGTATCCGGCATGAGCTGCATCAGGCCGGCGGCTCCTTTTCTGGAAATGGCACACCTGTGCCAACCTGACTCTTGCTCGACCAGTGCACGAACAAACTCAACCGGAACGCCATAGTGCTTGGCATAGGCGGCAACGTAATACTCGGCTTCCTGCCTGGAGGCATTGCCCATTCCGGCCCAACACGGCAAGGCAAACAAGCAGAATCAGCAGGAGTCCAAGCGTTTTCATGGCTCGACTGCCTCCGCGCTGTATTGCTGGGCGTCGTAAACCAAGCTCGCCCATCCATCCCGCAATAAGAGTTTTCGTCTGTCAGCTTCCATCTTGGCTAGCAGCGGCAACAAAATGTCTCGCATTTCGGGTGTAATTCGCGATTCTCCCAGCACTTCAAGGGCCTGCGCCAGATCAAGCATTTCGGAGATCGATGGGGGCTTCTCCAAATTCCAGCCGCGCAACGCCTTTGCCAGGCCTGCCATACAGCAGTGGAACTCAGCGCTTTGGTTCGGCGTCCGCAATTGAAGAATCGCGGCTTCTCGTTGCGGAGTGGGATGATCGATCCGAAGATAAAAGCTTCGTCTTCGCAGAGGATCGCCGATGCGGCGCTCTCCATTCGAAGTCAGGATTACAAATGGAATGGTCTCTGCCCTAATCACGCCAAGCTTAGGGATGCTCAACTGCCAAACAGAAAGTAGTTCAAGCAACATGGCCTCGAAAGCTTGGGAAACCTTGTCGAGCTCATCGACAAGCAGTACGCACCGCTTCGGGTATTGCAGAGCCAGGAGGAGTGGACCGGCACTGAAAACTCCAACCCGTGCACTTCCTGTTTGAGTTGTTCCCATTCAACCGGTCCTGACTTGGATCGCAGCTCCACAGCCAACCGCTGCAACGCTTCATCAAACTTGCCGATGGCCTTCTCTTCGTTGATGCCTTCAAAGCACTGCAATCGTTCAACTTCTGTGCCCGTCGCCTTGGCAATGGCATAGGCAAGTTCGGTCTTCCCGCTGCCTGGCGGTCCTTCAAGCAGGACAGGCTTATTCAGCTTGGCTCCGAGGTACACAACCGTGGCGGTTATGTCATCAGTGATGTATCCAATTGAGTCAAGGGCTTCTCGGGCTTGCGGGGGTGAGGAAAACAAAGCTAGTCTTTCTCCTGTTCGCGCAGCTGTAAAGGACAGCTGACGAGGAGAACCTATGTCCACCTCGAATTTCGGTCAAATTTCCTCTTTTGCAGGAATTTTGACCGAAAAGCGATTGGCAATTACAAAGACATCATTGGGAGTTTGTTGTGACCAGAACCAGCCGCCTGCAGCTAGAGCGTGTATCTCTTGGGTCTTCGGTAGAATCGCGAGAGAGACCGAATTCCGGGCCGAACACTCCAGGCGCTCGGGAATTGCCAAAGACCATTGAGGACCACACCGCGAGCGATACGTTCGAAAAACACTACTCGATCAACGAGATTTCGCACTTGTGGGGATTGAGCCAAAAAACCGTCCGCAGGATTTTCGAACACGAGCCCGGTGTGATAGAACTCGCCAACCACAGGTCCCGTCGGAAGAGGACCTATGTGACGCGAAGGATCCCGGAGAGCGTCCTTAGGCGGGTCCATCGCAAGTTGCAAAAACCGGCCTAGTCTGGTCGGGACAGGCCCCCTGGCCGCGATTCGGCTGAGGCAGCAATTCCGCTCATGTTGCGCCACGCAAGTCGAACGCTTGCTTCAAGTTGTTCCTGGCGGGCTTTGACAAATGGAGCATAGTGTTTTTCTGTCACCTTGATGCTGTCGTGGGCGAGCAGCAAAGAGACCTGATCAAGGGGCACGCCGGAAAGCAGCAGCTCCACGGCAAACGTATCCCGGCACATGTGGGCGGTGCATCGTTTGGGAGTTCCGTCGGGTTCGCGCAGGTTCGCGCTCTGAAACACCCGGCGAAGGCTCTTGTCCCAAGATTTCTTGGCGCTCTCTCTTTCGCCCATTCCCGACCAAAAGAAGTAACGTGGATTGGAGTTAGGAATCTCTCGAAGCAGTTGTGCTACCTCCGCAGGCAGCGGCACGTAGACCGGAGTACCTGTCTTTGCACGATACAGAAATAGCTTTCCGTCTCGCGTAAGCTTTGCCCGTTCAAGAGTCACGGCGTCAGTAATCGCCAATCCTCCCCAACGCATAAGCAGTAGTAGTGCTCGAAGTCATTTACCTCGGTGTTCAAAGTCGTGACCGCCCTTCCAGTTCCCGTATGCATACGTCGCGTCGACAATGCGGGCGAACTCATCGCGCGTGTAATATCCGGTTGGCACTCGGTTAACCTTGATCGGTTTTAACAGCCGGGCAGGGTTCTTGTTCAGCCACTCGCTGCGGATGCAAAAGTGAAAAAAGCCACAGAGCCGTTCGTGCTTCCTCCGCGCGGTATTCTGGCAGTTCTCAAGATCCTTACTCCAGTGCGCGCGGAATCGAGCCAAGACTGAGACCGTCAACTGGTCGAGATACCTAAGCCCCTGTTGGTGAGCCCAAGGTATCAACTGATGTTGCAGCAGAGTCTTGCTCTGTCCTGTTGTTCCCTTCCGCAAATGTCGCCCTTCCTCATCCTCAAGAAACGACTCGACCGATTCCTTGATCGTGATTCTGTGCGGCGCTGTTTGGACCTCTGCAACAACAGGCTGGTGTGTTGGCGGCTTAGCTGCCAGGACGGGATGTTCCATCTCACGAGCTTTTGTCTCAGCCGTATCCCAGTCATTGGTCCAAGCGGCTACGCAAATTGGCTTGCCGTTCAGGACGCCCTGGATCCACTTCTGACAGTGACAGCGCCTCCAAAAGCGATCACGCCGGTGGCACTTGGCGGCGTGGCGGGTATAGACGAAAAGATGCATAAAGACCGGGAGAAAAGTAAGGCAGAAATTCCACTCGGTCAAAATTCGGCGGTACAAAACGGTACAGTGAAAAACGGGTGAGCTGTAAGTGGTAGAAACAAAAGGAATGTACATGGTGGAGCTAGTCGGGATCGAACTGCTCCGGATGCTGAAAACAGACAAGTTATTGATTCGACGAGAATCCTACAATGCCCACAGTGCCTAAAACGCCTGCAACGCCGGATCCATTGTACGTTTATTGTACGGTGATTTTAAGCAAAAAATTGAAATCACGTGTTAGCGCAATCTCGTTCCAAAACTAGAATGTCAGCTTTAGGCCGGCGCAGACAAGTTCGCTGCGGTGCGATCGCTGTTCTGAAAAGAGCTCCCATTAACTTCTGGAGGACGCTGTAGGACTCGAACCCACATGAACTTGATTCGTAGTCAAGTCCCTGATCCATTCAGCCACACGCCCTCATGCAAACTGGTGCAGGATGCTCGAATCGAACCAACACCTCGCGATTATCGATCGCGGGCTCGACCTTCGAGCTAATCCTGCATGGTGCGCCGTTCGGGAGTTGAACCCGCATCTGTTGGGTGTAGGCCAACTATTCTGATCCGTTGAACTACCGGCGCGAAACATCTTGGTAGAGGGTGCAGGAGTCGAACCTGCCTAGCCGCGCTAATCTGGCGCCGAAGTGCTTATAAGGCACTGCCCCTCCCGGAGGACCCTCCCAAAATGGTGGCTCGCGATGGATTCGAACCATCCACGATGGCTTTATGAGAGCCACGTTCTTCCTACTGAACTAGCGAGCCATTGTTTACTAAATCTGGCTGGCCGGGCAGGATTCGAACCTGCGCATAGCGTGAGTAACAGTCACGTGCCTTTCCAGCTTGGCTACCGGCCAAAAACCTTCATAAACGTCAAAAGGCCCCGACTTTTGTCGGGGCCTTCGGAGAACTTGAATCTGACTAAATAAGTACTATGGACAGACCAATCCCGAAGGCCGAACGCGATTGACGCGCCGTCTCATCATGGATTTGATCCGTATCATCATTGCGAAATTGAGTATAGCACGATTTTAAATGAAGCGGCTAAGCGAATCATTTGTGCTTCTCACTGATTTGCAAATAGGAATGTTCCAACGCTGTTGCTGGTAAAACCTGCAAAAGCAAGCTGACCGGCATTATTGAGTGAAGTGGCAATCGGGAAACTGAGCTGGGTGCCATCCAGGAAGCACCGCCAGCCTGGGAATGACAACAGAAAGATGTCCCTGAGAATAAAGGAAGATTCTTGATTCGGAGCTGTTCTCAATGATCTGGGGCAGGTGGCCTTTTCAGGCATCTCATTCCCGCTCTTATCTCTCCATTTGCCAGTGTCTTCTATCCGCTCTCAACACTGCCGGTATGGATGCAGTATGTAGGACACGCCCTGCCACCCTCTTATATTTTTGAAGGAATGAGAAAGATTGTTCCCGGCAACGCGTTCTCCGCGATCACGCTGTTGTGGGCCGCGCTTCTGGCTGTTTTCTATTTAGTTGTTGCCTGCTGGTTTTTCACCCGCATGTACCGCCACGCCGTGCGCACCGGACTGATCGCCCGCTACAGCGCTGAAATCTTAAGTTAAAGTTTGAGGTCTCGTCGCGCTGTCCGCTAGCGTGACCGCAGCTTACCGGATCACTCAGCATCGTGAGTGGCGGCAATGATCTCCGTGGCAATTTTGGCGACGGTCCCGGTGAGAATGGAACGCAGGCTGACTTCGCAACCATAGCGATTGCGAATGTGCCAGGCTGCCTGTGCGGCAAGCAGTGACTCGCCGCCCAGCAGGATCAGGTTGTCATTGACCCCGACCTGCTCCATCTTCAGCAATTGCGCCAGTATTTCCGCTACAAAAGCTTCAACGTCATTCCGTGGCGGCACATACTCAGCTACCCGTATGGTGGGCGTCTTCACCGCGCAGGCTGGCGCCGGAGATGCGGCTGCCGTCGACTGGCTTTGTGCTGGAGTATCCAGATTTTGTGTGCTTCCGTTAGAGTCGTTATTTGTCATATTCCCTCAAGATGAAATATCAAAGTCTAAATTGCTGATGAATCGCGATCAGGCGTTCGAGGGGCGGCTAAGCATGGACGCGGGTTTCTTCCACAGTGGTTCCGGTGACGGAACTATGCTTTCTTCACGCTTGATGCTGTCCCTGTTCAGGATAAGACTCAGTAGCCGGTCTCCCTCTTCAAACACCAGTTCCTTCTTCCGCAAAAATTCAATCTGTGCAGTAATATCCGCGCCGTACTGCGGAGAGAATACTTTCATGATCTCTTCAATCCGCGCAGGTTTCGCGAGGTAATCCAAAATTGATTTTGCAGGTAGTCCAACCGGATATTCGATTGCTGACCCCGAACGGGAGTCAAAAACAATGTCTGAGTCGCCCTTGAACTCCAGGCGCGGCGGCCCGCCTTGTTTCGGATGTTCCCAGAGTTCCCGCCATTGGCTGACGGCGGCCTGCAATTTTCCGATCCATTGGACCATGTTGGTGAAATATTCGGCGGCCAGGTTCCGGTCACTGAAGTAGTAAACGAAATCATGCAACGTGGCTTCGTCAAATGGATAGATAAACGAATAACAATCCATTGGCTTCAAATCGAGTTTGTAAGCAGCCGCCTGGCTATGGTACGGGCTGAAGCGGTCAAAACGAACCGGAAAAATTCCCGCTGGCGGCTCCAGATGCACCAGCCGGGGGATGACTTCCAGATATTGCCGGTACACCTCTGCGTTCTCGCCGGGAAATCCAATCAGCAAATTCCATGATGGCTTAACTCCATACAGAGTGCTCATCTTCAGGAACCCCACATTCTGGAAAGCGGTGGTCCCCTTCTTCATGAGTTTCAAAGTAGAAGTTGCCAGCGACTCAATTCCCGGCTGGACCTGGTTCACGCGGGATTTTGCCAGAGTCGCAAAATCCTTCTCGCTTAAGTCTGCCTTGACCTCATAGAAAATTTCCATGGTCGAAGGAGTCTCGAGAAAAGGCAGCACTTCCGCCAGATAGTTCTTGGGCAGGATGTTGTCCACGGCCTGGAGCATGCTCACGGCCCCTTCATACCGGAACAGCGCCTTGAACTGCTCAATGGCCAATGCAGGCTTCATCGCACGATAAGGCATAGTGGAAGAATTGAGGCCGCAGAATGTGCAGTGCGCACGCTGCCCCCACCAGCACCCGCGGGAGGTTTCAAAGGGCAGGATCGGCCTCGAGTCAGTGTTGGCAAAATATTCATCGAACTGGCGCACGAAATCCTGATAGTCCACTTCAATCGGAACATCAATGCTCAGTTCTTCGCCCAGAGCTTCCAGTCCGGCGGCAGCAGGCAAAGAAGCATCTTGGGAATAGACGCCGCGAATGGAGCGACTTTTCGATATGTCACCATTCAGCCAGTATTCGACGAACTGGGTAAAGCTTTTGAGAGCCGGACCGGAAAACACGAAATCAATGTATTCCATTTTCTGGGCGATCACCCGACCCATGGGAAATTCACAATTAGCTCCCCCCATGACCGTGATCACCTTTGGGTTGCGCTGCTTTAATCTTCTGGCCATGGCGAAGCTGGCGGCATTCTGCATGAACATGGAGGTAAATCCAACGATCTCAGATTTATCGAGTTCATATTTCGTAATGAGCTCGTCCATGCAGGCGCTGAGCGTAGGCAGCTTTTGCTCGATCATCTCTTTGACATGCTGCTGTTCCCCGCCCTTGCTCCAGAAGTAGCGGCGCAGATATTTATCAGTGTTGTCTGGCAACTCCGGGAAAGCCTGCCGTCGGAAAAACCAGTCGCCGAGCCCGGCGTACAGGGCCTGCATCGAAGTACTGACGAACCGGTAATTATTGAGGCCCAGGAACCTGGCAAAGTCGTGGTTTGCATGAACGATCCTGACCGATAGCTTTTCGCCGAATTGCGATTGGAGTAAAGATTTAATTTGCGCCAGTGCGATGGAAGGCAATTCGATGTTCGCAAACGGCATGTTCACGAGGGAAATGGTGTACATAGTTGTGGGTCCTCCTGAACTGCATTGGGAGCGCAGCCGGTTTCAGGCTGAATGTTGAATTTCAAAAGATTTTTTTGAGCGGCTTGCAGCTAAGGGATGTGCCTGCTGCCGGGCGGCTTGCACGTATAAGTCAATTCCCTGCCTCGCGCCTTTGCCAGAGCGCGCAATGCGCCATCAGGAAAGTGGGCCGTCGCATCATCGGAGATGAACTGTTTCATCATCGGGTCGTACCGGAGATTCCTCATTCTGCCGTCCAGCACGAGGCTGGCTTCCAGTTGGCATTCCTTCACTTTCCCGCCCAGGGACTTCGAGATGAACTCTGTCTGGGCCCGCTGGATCAGCAGATCAATGCGGCGATTCACTGACGGGCCACTGGCATGAGTCAGCGTTACCTGCTGGCCGACGATTGGCGCAAGATCACTGTCATATGCCAGTACAAACTGCTCGACGTCGCGACGGGTTGGATCGGGATTATTCACCGGAAAGCCCTGCTGCGGCAACGGTTCAAATACGATCTTGTTGAAGAAATGGAACAGAGTATCAGCCGATCCATCGTTCAGGTAACCAAAGCCGCGAACCTGGTTTCCCATGGGACCACTGTCTGTGTCCTGGAAGACCTTGACCTTGGCATGGCCGAACATACCCACTTTTGTGTAAAGAGTGCGCAACTGCGGAATCTTCATCATCTGCGTGCCCGGCTCAACGCTCGATTCACGGCCCGTGCCGTAGAATCCCTGGGCTGGATCGAGCGCGTGGCATCCGTTACAGTTGAGTTTCTTGTCGAACTTGTCTCTGATTGTGACTCCGTCTGAAGGACGCCCCCCGAAATAGAAGTCCCGGCCCCGCTGCTGTGCCGCGGTCAGCGAATTATCGAGGTGACGCACCGGATTGGGGGGAGGGAGTACCTGCAATTGGAAATCTGTGAACTTGTGCATCTCTGATTCCGGCGGCAACTCCGGACTTCCCAACAGGTCTTTGAATGCCACAATGAAATTGTCGAAAGATAGCCTGGAGTCTAATGGATCAATGCCGAAGTGTCCGTTTCCCCGGTCGCCTCTCCAGTGCATTGCCCCGGAATTTTTCAATCCCTGAAGAGTCTGGGTCGTCATGGGGCCCTTCATCGGATGAAGCTCATTAGGCCCGCCAGTGCCGTTCAACGGTGTAGTCAAGGCTGGCTTGGCTCCCAGCGAAAACACCTCAACAAACAAAATCCTGGTGGGATTTTTAATCACCTGTGCATCAGGGTTGCCGAGATCCCAGGCAAGATCGTCAGTATCTCCGAAGATGTGGCAACTCGCGCATGAGGCCTCACCGTTGCCTGAGAAACGGGTAGCATCGTAAAGCATAGGACGTCCTGCAATCACTGATTCCGGTTCGGGATCGGGCAGAACCGATTTGGCTATCTCTTGCTTTGAAGCCAGATCAATCACCTTCACCGAATTATCAAAGCGTGTCATCACGTAAAGCCGCCCTCTTGTTTCATCCAGCGCCAGCCCGCTTGGGCCTCCTCCGCTGACCGGGATGTAGTTCGAACTGATGGCCCTTGGATTGAACGTATCATTTTCCAGCGCCTCCGTATCGAAAACGCCAATCTTGCTTGATCCGAAAGCGGCCAGATAAAGCGTATGTCCATCGTGAGTCACCGCCATGCCGAGCGGGGTTGAAAGGCTATGTTCTTTTGCTGTTAGATCAAATCCCGGCTTGCCTGCAAGTTTGCTGTAGTCAATGTGCTTGTTCAGATGACGCGGCAGAACCGACGAACCGGAGATTACGGTAATTCGCGTCTCGGCCAGATGTCCCTGCACGGTATGGCCTCCGAAGTTGCCGGGGCCTTCAAAACGAAACTGGTTGAAAGCCTCTGTATTCGAGACATAAAGTTTGCCGCTTGCAGGATTGGTGACCATGTTGAACAGAGTTGTCCCCACATGAGCAAATGCCGTTGTCTGGGTAAGAGTATTGGCGTTCACGGCAAAGACGTCGGTATCAGGCAGGCGAAAGCGCACGGCGGAGTTCCAGTTGCGCCCCAGCTCATCTTCCCAACGTTGGGTCTTGTTGTTGAATTTCACGATCAGCCCCACTTTGGGCGCCTGTTTGCCTTCAAAGTTCGTCGCAGGTCCCGGATTGCCGCCGGGGCTTGCCGAGCCATCAGGCGCAGTGCAAGGCTGATGGGGCTTGAAGCCGTCGCACACCGATTCCTCTGGAATGGTGGTTGTCTGATTGCCGGTTTTGAATCCGGCAACATAGACGGTTTTCCGGTCAGGGCTGACAGCCAGAGCGCGCGGACTATCAGTGAAGAAGGTCATGATTTTTACTGGCCGCCCACCGACCGTATTTCCCAAAAGGCGAGGATCAAAGATCCACACATCGGCGCGCCCAATGCCGGGAGTGGTCAGTTGCGGATCGCCCGCGCCGGGAACATCTGCAATGGACGGGTCGCTGCGCTGTTGTCCGCGATGCGCCGTCGTGATAAAAGCCCGTTCCGGAGCGCCCGCAAATACGACATCCTGGGGCTGGTCTCCCACAAGCAGCGTTTGGATGACATGTGGCGTGCCGGTCAGGCTCACCACGCTCACGCTATCGGAAAGGTAATTGACCACCCAGACTTCATTGTTGTTCCGCGCGCTGACCGCCACTGGCTGAACACCGACCGGCACACGCGCCTGCCAAACCAGCCCGCGCGGAGTGATTTGAAAGATCTCCAGCGCATCGTCAGGTGTATTGACGGCAAACAATCTGGTCTTGTCCGGAGACATGGCCAGAGGACGCACCTGTCCGGTTTCAAACACCGGAGATGGGGATGGCGCAGAAGGAACGGAATTGGGCGCGGCACTCCCGCGCGACATTGTCATTAGCAAAAACCCAACAACAATTGTCGGCACGAGGACCGCCAATTTAACTCGTATTGAAAAGCTATTCATGTTGCTACCCTGTTGCATAATTCTTCCGGCCATGCGTGACGCACGGCCTTGTGTTCGAAAATTCATCAGCCGCGCACCCCGGCATCTTTATTCATCTGTTCCACGAGACTTCTGGGACGCATGTCGGTCCAATGTTCTTCAATATAATCGAGACATTCTTTTCGGCTGCCGCGTGGGCCAACAGCCGTCCAGCCGGATGGAATTTCACGAAATGCCGGCCATAGCGAATATTGAAGTTCATCGTTCACCAGCACGAAAACTTCGCCGGTTTCGTCATCAAATGGGTTCGCCATTTTTCATTGCTCCTGTTGATGTTGAAATTTGCTGATTCGCGCTGAAGCGCGCGCGTGGAATTTACCGAGCTGAGGCTGCCAAAGCGGCGTAGTCAATTTTGCCGTTCACACTTCGAGGCAGGTCGTTCAGAACAAGGACTTGCGCTGGAACCGCAGCCTGGGCAAGGGCGCCCCTGACCTGCACAATAAGATCATCACCGGTCAGGCCGGCTGATGCGGAGCCCGCCGCAACAGCGGCCCGCACTTCGGCAAACCCATTGGTGTCATTTTTGACCCACGCGGCTGCGGCAATCACCCCGGCACAGTTCGCCAGCGCACTTTCAATTTCATCGAGTTCAATGCGGAATCCCCGCACTTTCACCTGCCGGTCAACACGTCCGTGGAAACGTATGGGCCCGCCGGCCGGTGCGGTGACCAGATCGCCGGTTCGGAAAAACCGCTCCGGTCGCCCTGATGTCGGTCTGGTCACAAATACCTTTTTGTTCAGTTCCGGCCTGTTCAGATAGCCTGCCATCAAAGAAGAGCCGCCGACCAGCAATTCCCCCATTTCACCTGCCCCTGCCTCATTTCCGTCTGCATCAATCACGACAACTGAAGCGTAGGGGCATGGCCGGCCAATCGGGCAGAATTCATCACTGGCCAGATCATCCGGCGAAAGCCGATGATAAGTACACACATTGGTTTCCGTTGGTCCAAACAGGTTCGTTAATTGCACTTCAGGCAGCGTTGCGGCAAGCCGCCGCAATTGGGCGGGTGGAAAGCGTTCTCCGGCAAAGATCACCTCGCGCAGAGCTTGGCGACGACCAGCAAGATTGCCGCGCTCCACCATCTGTATGAGAGCAAACGGCACCGAATACCAGACGGTGATTGCTTCCTTCTCAATGAGCGAGGCCACCTGGCCGGGAAACATAACGACTTCATCCGGAATTAAGACAACGCACGCCCCCGCCATGGCCGCACAGAAGAGGTCGAAGGTCGTGAGGTCGAAATGGAAAGGCGCATGGCAGCTCAACCGATCACTGCATGAAAGGGCAAACTCAGTCGTTGCCCAGGATACAAAGGCCAGAGCGCTTGCGTGTGAGTGCTGGACTCCTTTGGGGATTCCCGTGGAGCCTGAAGTATACAGAATGTATGCCAGGTCGTTGACCGGCGAAAGCTCTTCTGCGGGATTGGAAAACCGGAGTATCTCGCCATAAGAAGCTGCATTTGCAAGCCGGGGCGTTAGATTTTTTGCGATTAGTTCCTGGAACTTCGGCATCAATAAAGGCTCAATGATCAACGCTGCCAACCCAGCATCGTTGAGAACGGCTGCCAGCCGGTCAATCCCCATCTTGCTGTCAATCGGCACATAAGCGCAGCCGGCTTTGAGGGCGCCATAGATGCCTGCTACGGTCTCTATGCTTTTCCTTCTAAGAATGCCAACCCTTGCGCCCGGCCTGATTCCGATCTTGCGCAGAGATCCAGCGATGCCATCAGAGATGGAATCAAGTTCTGCATAGGAGATGGTCCGGTTTGGCCCGGCCACTGCGGGACGGTTTCCGAAATCCCTGACGGTACGACGAAAGATCGCGGTGAGCGATTCAGACATTGTTTACTCCCAGATGGCTTGCAATCAAATTGCGCAGAATATCTGACGTGCCTGAGTAGAACAGGCTGCCAATGGCATCACGGAAATTGATACCCGATGGATCATTGAGCAGATAACCGAGAGCGCCTTTGGTACGGACGGCGTCCATGCTTGACGCAACATAAAATTCGCTCAAGGCCAGCTTGACCAATGATGAATAGTATTTTGTGGAACGCCCTGAATCCTTCAGCGTGGCAGCGCGATAGATCAGCAATCTGCACAGTTCCAGGCGCATGGCCATATCCGCAATTCGATTGGACACAGATTGAAAACTGCCAATCGTGCTGCCGTGTTGTTTCCTTCTATTGGCGTGCTCAATCGAAAGCTCCAGTTCCCGGCGCATGAACCCAATGGCAGGAGCCATAATGAATGAACGTTCCATATCGAGGGCCAACGAAAAAATGCTGGAACCAACCCCCTCCGCGCCAAGCCGCCGCTCTGTCGGCACAAAACAGTCCTCAAACCAGATGTCTCCAAACTGGGCGGATTGAAGTCCCATCTTAGGGATGTTGCTGCTCCTCGAAACTCCGGGGCTGTTGAGATCAACCAGAAAGGCGCTCAATCCCCAGATTTTTTGCTCTGCATCGGTGGAGGCGAGGACCAGGGCGATGTCCGCGACAGGCGCGCTCGTAATGTAACGCTTCGCGCCTTCCAGGCAATATCCACCGGGACAGCGGACAGCTTTCGTCTGCAACTGAAATATGTCAGAGCCCGCTTCGGGTTCCGTAGCCGCATGAGCTGCACGCAGTTCTCCACGCATCATCGGCGGAATAAATGTGCGTTTCTGTTCCTCCGTGCCGAACTTCAAAATCGGGTACTGCACGCTCCACAACTGGGCCGACATTGCGAACAGCACTGCCGCATCGCCGCCGCCGTAGGCAAGGCCCTCCATCATGGCCACCAGTGATCTGATGGGAAGAGCTTGTCCGCCAAGACAAGCCGGCATGGTCATGCCAAGGATGCCGGAGCCGATATATCCGTTCCAACTCGCCTTATCTTCAAAGGTCTGGATATAGCTCGCGCCATTCCTGACAATTTCGTCTGTTGAATCAATAGGATCGTTCATAAGAAGCATAGGCCATCAGGAACCAGTAGCAGTTGTTCTCTCCATTTGCGCCTGGGGCATGCGAATGAGGCCCAGTATTGCGATTAACCCAAGCACCACCGCAGTACAGGAGAACACGTTGGCAATTCCAATTTGTTTGGCGATTTCACCAGAGAGTACTAGGCCGGGCAGTTGCGCAATGGACATCAGCGACCAGAGACTGCCGCTGACGCGCCCAACCATTTCCGCCGGTGTTTGGGCCTGGATGATCGTGAGCCCGGAAACAAGGACAATGTCGCCGCCGAGCCCAATGTTAAAAAGACCTGCTGCCGCCGACGGAACATATATAAGGACGCCCATCAGCAGGATGCCTCCACACATGGTGAACAGTCCCATCAGAATCAACTGGCCCTTTGAGCGCCGCTGGGCAAACCTGCTGATTGCCAGCATTGCCACGATCATGCCGATTCCCAGCAGAGAGTTGATGATGCCGAACACAAATTCGCTCGACTTCAGTTCATCGCGGACATAGATGGCGATTAACGGCCCCACGCAACTGAGGGCAAATACGGTCACGGCCATGGCCAGAATCACAAACCGCAGAACTGCATGAGTGAAAATGAATTTGACTCCCGCCATAAGGTCAGCGACCACGGCACCGACCGTGTGCCCATTTGTGGCGGAAGCGGCTGGTTCGCCGCTGATGCGCAGGCTCCAGATCAGCGTCGCCGAGATGAGAAAGCTGATGCAGTCAATGATGTAGCAGGGTTTGGCCCCGAACCATGCCACCATTGCGCCTGCCAGTGCAGGAGTGATGATGCGGACAATCTGCATTGCCTGTTGCATCAAGGCATTGGCCGAAATCAGGCCTTCGGGCGGAGTGATAACACGGATGCAGACGATCTGCGCAGGCACAAAGAATGTTGATACGGTGCTCAACAGAAGAAACGCGGCATAGATCCAATTCAGGTTGTCTGAGGAGACCAGCAGCAGCACCAGCGCGGCCCGGACCACATCACTCGCGATCATCGTGCGCTTGAAATTCCAGCGGTCTACAAAAACACCTACTACCGGGCTGATCAAGGCATAAGGAACCAGAAAGAAGACGATGATCAGAGTGATTTGCGCGGGAGTTGCCCGCAGATCAAAAGAGGCGTGGCTCAATACGGCGAAAATCACAAGAAAATCGCCAAAGACGCTGACCAGTTGCGCCATCCATAATCGCCGCACTTCTTTGATTTGCAGCACCTGGCGCAGGCCGAGTTGTTGGACTGCTTCGGTCATGTAAGCTGAGTGTTTTGAATCGTTAATTCCAGGCGAGAGTAGTTGCAGACGGCCAGATCACGCCAGCAGCCGTTCTATTTCCAGTCGAAGAGCATTCACGTAGCTCTCGTCGTAATGGAATGGAAACGGGTAATTGTAGTGAAGTGGATCGGCCCGCTCTCCGCCACAGGCGATCACACTGACCCGTGGAAATGCACGCGCAGCCTCATCGTACAGACGCTCATTGTAGCGATGGTAGTAATCCACATTTGTAGTGAGTTGCGGGTCTTCAAAGGTAACTCCATCGTTGAAACATGGCCGGGGAAAATGAAATAGCAAGCGCAGGTTCGGCTGCTGCGCGTAAAGACTTTCCAGGACCGTTCGCAGCGCAGTCACAGAAAGTTCCATTGGAAATTCCCACAACCACTTCTGTCCACAGCGAATGCGCAGTTCCACGTAACGCTCCCATTCTTTCGAACGAAGGAAACAGCGATTGTCGGAACCGGTAATCAAATATGGGAATGTGAACGCGGAGACTGTATCCATAAGAAGCGCATCACTCATGCTCATGATTTGGACGAGTCGGTTGTAATGCTGCTTTTCCAACTCATCTTTTACCATTGACAGTCCCCAGTTGGTGCCCACCGCTTTGCCGCATTCTTCCGTATAGATAAACTCATCCGGCTTCAGATTCCCGGTGAGGATACTGACCGGTGCGGTACGGCCGTGGTAAGACAACAAACGGAGTTTCGCGCCATGGACTTCTTCCAGGTTCTTCGTTCTTATGGCGTCTGCCGTACAGCATGAACCGAATACCACGACATACTTGTGGAAAGCCCTGGTGGCTGAAACAGACCCTGATTTTTCGAGTGTCATAATGCGGTTATTGCTTTGCGCTGAGGCCGTGAATGAGTTTTCGAATTGTGCCTAGGGTCTGGAAATTGTCCGGGGTTATCTCTTCATCCGGCACTACAAGCCGATATTGGCGTTCCAGGAAGGCAATCAGCTTCATCAAGCCTAGGGAGTCCAGAAGACCTTGCTCCAGTAATGGAGTATCCTCTGCAACCCCGGAAGCGAGTTGTGGCGCATAAGCGCGTGCAAATTCGGTAAGCGGATCAGACATATTTCTTTGTCTCTCGTGAGTTTTGAAGTTTATGAAATGATGTGCGCACTCCCGCGATCGTTGCGACAACGGGCAGTTTATTGAAAGGGGCTATTTGGGATTTTGCTATTCGCCCCGGAGCGTGACCGCCGGGTCAACGCGCCCTACTCTGCGGGCTGGACCAATTCCAGCCAGTAAGGCAGTCACGAGTAACAGGAATGGAGCAACCGATACAGCAGTTAAGTCAGTGCTTCCTACGCCATACAACAAACTCTGTAAAGCACGGCCAGCCGGCCACGCCACTATCAACCCCAGAGCGGCGCCGATGATCCATAGCTTAATTGCATGCGATAAAACCAGGCGGCGGACCTCACTGGGCTGGGCGCCAATCGCAATTCTGACGGCAAACTCCCGCAAGCGCAGGCCAGCCGCATAAGAAACCACGCCATACAATCCGATGCAAGCCAGCAGCAATGCCGCCCCCGCGAACAGCACAACCAGGCCGGTCAACAGATTTCGCGATTGAAGACTGCGATCACGCCAATCCTCCATGGAGCGGACATCGTAGACCGACTGCTCCGGGTTCTCGCGGTGAATCTGTTCAACCACTGAATGAGCAAGGCTTTCTGGAGATTGGGAGGTCCTGACCACCAGGGCGGCCCGGTCTTGTGTTTGCTGAGCCTGTGGCCAATACATCTGCGGGCGCGGATCGGTCTCCAAGGTTTCATTCCTGGTGTGGCCCACCACTCCTATAATCTGTATCCACGGCGAGTACTCAGTAACTCCGACAGCAGCCTGGAAACGCTTTCCTAATGGATCTTGAGTGCTCCATATCTTGCGGGCGAGCTGCTCATCAATGATGCCTACGGGCGGTGAATTCTTTGTGTCCTGCTCGGAAAAGTCGCGTCCACGAATCACAGGAATTCCCATCGCCGAAAAGTAGCCGGGAGTTATCGCACGGCTATCCACATCAACCAGGCCTTCGTCAGGCCGTCCTTCGATCTTGAGCGGACGATCTTCATGAAGCCCGCTGAGCGGCAGCACATTAATAACTGCGGCCTCGGCAACACCGGGAATACTTTTCACTCGCGCAATCACCCGGCGGTAATAATCAATAACCTGCGCGTCAGTCGGATATTTCGCCCGCAACACTGCCATGTGCATGGTCAACACGCCCTGGGGTGAAAATCCGGGATTTGTCTGCACCACCGCAACCAGACTCCGCACCAGCAACCCACCGGCAAAAACAACTACCAGCGTCACGGCGATCTGCGCGATGACCAGCGCATTTCGAATTGTGCCGCCGCCCGCTACAGTGCGGGACGCCTGCTGCATGATGGTAGAGATGTTCAGCCGCGAAGCCATGCGAGCCGGCAGCATTGCCGCTGCCATTACCACCAGCACGCTGAGCACCAGCGAAGCTGCCAGCACCGGTATATGCAAGCCGATTGGCCCCAGGGACAGCACTTCAAAAGGAAGATACCGCATCAAAATCTTGAGCAGCAGCCAGGCCAGCAGCACGCCGCCAACACACCCGATGATGCTGAGCGGAAGCACTTCGGCGAGTGTCTGCTTGCGCAACCGGTCTGCATTTGCTCCCAAGGCGGCACGAATCGCAAACTCATGGCCACGGGCGTTGGCGCGAACAATCAGCAGCCCGCCCAGATTGATGCAGACAATCAGCAACAGACAACCCACTGCGCCAAGCAGCACGTAAATTGTCTTGCGGAATTGCCCCACGGTGCTGTCCATCAGCGGGTCTATGATGACTCCAAGTTTGGTTGCGCCATTACTGGCATAATACTGCTGGCCCAGCCGGCGCATGATCCCGGACATTTCATCTTGCGCCTGTTGCAAACTCACGCCCGGCTTCAGTCGCCCTACCGACCGATAGTAGAAGTCCCAACGCGATTGCAGATCGTCTTGCGGCAGATAAAGCGGAACCCACAATTCGAACTCCCTGGTTGGATACCAGAAATTGGACGGCATCACGCCGATCACTTCGTATGGCACTCCATTCAACTGAATCTTTCGTCCCAGGATGGCGGAGTCGCGTCCAAAATGCCGGGTCCAGAATCCATAGCTGATCACCGCCACTTTCGCCTCTGCGCGGTCTTCCTCTTCGGTGAACATGCGACCGAGCATTGGCTGGACATCGAGAACTCGCAGCAGGTTGCACCAGGTCTTCGCACCCTGCACGCGTTCGGGCGGGCCATCTCCGGTGAGACTGAAGTTGGTGACCAATCGAGTAAGGGAAATATCTTCAAATGACTTGGATTGCGCCCGCCAGTCCGTCCAGTTCGCTCCGCCTACATTAAAGCGCTCCATGCTGACGAGGTGCGAGGCCGAACTGGTCGTCCACAACGCCACCAGACGGTCATGCTCTGGATACGGTAGTGACCGCAGCAACAGGCTATATGCCAACCCGAAGATGACCGTGGCTAATCCGATCCCAAGTGCCAGCGTGGAACCCATTACGGTTGCCCAGCCGGGCGATTTGCGGAGGATTCTAAACCCGTGCCGCACCTCATTGAGTTGCAACCAAGACATTCTGTTACCCCTGCAGGCCTAACATTATGCCATCTTTCGGGGCAACAGATTCCACCAGTCTTCTCTCTTGAAGAAGCATTTCCAATTCTTTGTTCAGTCGTTGGCTGATCTGGGCAACAGGCCCCGGTTGCAACATCTCCTGGTGCCCGCAAGCAACAGCAAAGGTCTTGATGTCTCCATTAATATAGGGGCGCCACAAGTCAGCCAGCATTTGTTCATCATGCTCGGCGGCAGCGACAAACAAAGTCGCATCGCCCGAATACGAGAATGATTCACGCCGTCCATGAAGCTTCACGTTATTACCGACGATGTCCAGGATGCGTGGACGATGCGCGTTGTCAATCATGCCTGCCATCTCCGGATTCGCGACAATCAGTGACTGGAGATAGGCCTCGGGCGATTCCTCGGCTTGTCCGTATTGGTCTGCAGGGAAAGCGTCCAGCAGTGCGAGCATGCCGGTTTCTTCACCCTCCTGCTGTGCCAGTGATGCGATGGCCTGCGCCACGCAACCGCCGAATGACCAACCCAGCAGATGATACGGCCCATGCGGCTGCACGCGCCGGATGTGAGCCAGATATTCCCTTGCCATTTCCATGATGGAACCCGGCAAATGACCTGCATGGCTCAACCCGCGCGCCTGCACTCCATAGATGGGCCACGCGGCATCAATATGCCGTATCAGGGCGCTGTAACCGGAACTGAGACCAAGGGCCGGGTGTATGCAGAAAAGAGGCAAGCGGCTACCCGATGTTTTTATCGGCAGGATGATCTCGTAAGGATCGCTCAAGACCGGTTTGGCAATCCGGTCGGCCAGGCCCGCGACCGTAGGCGCTTCAAACAGATTGCGAATAGATAATTCATTGCCGAGCATGGTTCGAATGCGGCTCACCAGCCGCATGGCCAGCAGGGAGTGGCCGCCAATCTCGAAGAAGTTGTCATCAATCCCCACCTGATCCAGGCCAAGCACCTCTTTGAATAAGGAGCAGAGAGTCTCTTCGTGCGCGGTACGCGGTGCGCGTGCGTGCTGTGACGGTTGAAACTCCGGTGTCGGCAAGGCCCGGCGATCCAGCTTCCCGTTGGTGGTCAGCGGTATGCTAACCGTTTGCATGATCACCGACGGTACCATGTAGTCGGGCATCCGCCGCGCCAATTCATGCCGCAGCGCTATAGGGTCAATCACGGCGCCAGGTGAAGGCACTACGTAGCCAAGCAACTGCTTCTCATGGCTAGCGCCCTCGCGTGCAATGACCACGGCCTGCGCCACCTCTGGAAATTCCCGCAGTGCCGCCTCAATTTCACCCGGTTCAATTCGGAAACCGCGTATCTTCACTTGCTGGTCGGCACGTCCGGAAAATTCCAGGTTTCCATCTTTGGTCCAGCGAGCCAGATCTCCTGACCGATACATTCGGGTTCCCAGACCTGCGAAGGGATCAGCAACAAAACGCGCCGCGGTGAACTGAGGTAAATTCAAATACCCTCGCGCCACGCCTTCTCCGGCGACATAGAGTTCTCCCAACACTCCCACCGGTGCCGGTTGCAAATGCTCATTCAGCACATAAATCCGGATATTCGCCAGAGGCCCGCCAATCAGGCTGCCGGAAGGTCCGGCAAGGTTCTCGCGTGTCACTCTGTGATAGGTGGTATGGACCGTAGTTTCGGTAATGCCGTACATATTGATCATCTGCGGCCGGTCGTCGCCGTAGCGTGCGAACCATCTTTGCAGTCCCTGAAAGTCAAGCATCTCGCCGCCGAAAACCACTGCCCTCAGGCTCAGTTTCTTGCCGCCTCCAACCAACTCATTGGCCGTGATGAAATGCTGAAAAGCAGAGGGGGTCTGACTCAGGATGGTTACGCCTTCCTTGTAGACCAACTCGCAAAACTCTTCAGGAGTACGGGCAACGAGATAAGGAACAATCACCAGGCGTCCGCCATAAATCAAAGCGCCCCAGATTTCCCAGGCCGAAAAATCGAAGGAGTAAGAATGGAACATCGTCCAGACGTCGCCCTGGCTGAAGCGCAGATTTTCATCCACTGCGTTGAACAGATTGTGCAGGTTGCGATGCGTGACCGTTACTCCCTTGGGCTTGCCGGTAGAGCCGGATGTGTAGATTACATACGCTGCATTATCGGGCCTTGCCTGTGACAGGAGATTTTCAGGGCTCTGCTGCGCAATGGCCTCCCAATCTCTATCCATATCAATCCGGCAGACAGATTGATCTGAAAATCTTTTTGCCAGATGTTCCCCGATCGCCAGGAACTGGACTTCCGCATCTTTCAAGATCATCTTCAGGCGATCATCAGGATAAGCAGGCTCCAGCGGAACGTAAGCGCCTCCGGCCTTCAATATTCCCAACAATCCAATTACCATCTCAACCGATCGCTCTACGCAGATTCCAACTCTCGCTTCCGGTTCTATTCCCTGCTGAATCAAATAACGAGCCAGTTGATTGGCGCGACGGTTAAGTTCCCGATAATTCAATTCCTTGCCTTCGCATGTCACCGCGATTGCCCCAGGAGTGCGCTCCGCGCGTTCTTCCACCAACTCCGGCAGGCAGGCAGTGCGAGGATAATCTCTGCGTGTCTGGTTCCATTCGCCGAGTATTTGCGTTCGCTCGTTCGCGCCCAGCAAATCTATATTTCTAATCTCCAATTGCAGATCATTGGCAACTGCCTCAAGCACAGTCAAGTAGTGGTGGGCCATCTGCTGTATGCGCCAGCGGTCGAACAGGTCCCGGTTATAGATCCAGTCTGTCTCAAGCTCTCCATCCTGCTCCTGCGCGTGTACCTCCAGGTCAAAGCGCACTCGCAACTCTTCTCCTTCCACC
>JAIQGK010000034.1 GCA_020072645.1 Terriglobia bacterium | reverse complement strand
TGGCAATTTGCTGGAAACTCGGATGAAAATCACAGCCTATAATCTTCATTGGCGGCTCCTTTCGTTCCGAGTCTTGGTTTTCGTCAACTCAAGTTTACTCGGCACTCGTTAGGAGCCGTCGTTGTTATGAAATCAAGGCGGCTCTCAGCACATCAAGGCGGCTCTCAGCACATCAAGGCGGCTCTCAGCACATCAGCTGCATCTCACCTCCTGTTCGCCTTGCTTTAATCGAATACCAACGGCTGTATGCATTTCGTTCGACCAAGTAACTCGGGAATGAGTCCTGCTATGATTGAACATTGAGCTCTATGAGTCAGCCATCAGAGAAAAAAAAGCCATCACCCGAACCGTCGGGGATCGACGAATTGAAGACACGACTGGATCGCCTGGAAAACAAAGTATATGCGGCCAAGATCGCGTATCTGAATCGAACGCCCTTTGAGGGACAGGAACTTTCTTATGAGGCATTGACCGCGATTGCAAAGGAATACATCGAAGTCAGCTACGCGCTGCAGAGAGCGAAGTTTGGCTCTGTGAAGGTGAAGATTTCAGTCGCCAAGCTGCTACGTTAGTAAGCAGTTCGATACTCCCTCGTATGAAATACCGATCAGGCTGGAACGCCCATCTTATTATGTAGCCTGCCGTGAATGAATCTCTCGGGCCCCACAATAAAACGGAAAGCCCCTTTGACCTAACGGGTGCGCAGTGGGCCATGCTCGGTTGTCGGCAGAAACAGGTGTGGATCGAGAAGGCATTTCGCTATTGGCGGCGACGTGGTTTCCCTTACTACGAGCTCTCGATGGAGGAAATGCAGGCTGAGCTAAAGGCTCTGGCCGCGATTGATTGGCGACGCGTCATTCGTGGCACGTCGATTCATGGATCGCACGCTGCGATACGACTAGCCAATTGCTTTCATCCGCAGATGTGGGAAGTCCATGTCAGCCGCTATAAGAGTCCAATGGATTGTTTCAACGATGATTCCTGTCTAAAGGCTGCCATCCAACGTGCGTTTCGCGTTTGGCCGGATAGGCATGGGGCAAACGCAAGCTGCCTGAGGAGGATGCTGAAATCGTTTTCGAATTGTGCGGCGGTGTCCAATTTTAGGCCAGCTGTGTCCCGCGCTTTGGTACAGAAGTTCTCTCAAGATGGCGATACCGTTGTGGATTTTGCTGCCGGGTATGGTGGAAGATTGTTGGGGTCCTTAAGCCTCCCAAGACACTATGTTGGACTGGAGCCGTGTCGCGCGCAGGTCCGTGGACTGAGAAGGTGCGTCAAGGCCGTTCGGTCATTAGGGGTAGTGCCTGGAACGGCTGATATTCACGAGGCGTGCGCGGAAGACCTATTGCCAAAAATACGACCCGGGTCGGCCGGCTTGGTGTTTTCAAGCCCTCCGTATTTCGATTGGGAGAAATATTCACAGCAGGATACGCAGAGCTTTGTTCGATACAAGACCTATTCGAAGTGGGTCGAAAGCTTCTTGCGTCCAGTAGTGAGCGAGAGTCATCGGATTCTAGCGAATGGCGGGTACCTTGCGATCAATACGCCGAATGGGAGCAGCCGACTCTCGATTCTTGAAGATGTGCGAGACGCTGCAAGGACGGCGGGCTTCACGCGGTATCAGACGTACAAACTTAGGCTGTCGAAAGTCCCTTACCTATATCCTCGGAACGGGGAAGGCAAGTGGGAGATCATCGCGGTTTTTAGGAAATAGGATTCTTGGGTTTCAATCAAAGGCTTTCTGGAGGCGTGGTATGGTCCTGCGGCGGGGCACTGCGATCGCATCGGTTTGGTGCTGGCTCCTGTGCCTGCTTGGATTAATTGGGTGCAGACTCGACTCGGTGCCACAGTTGTCCTCAAGAGATTCTGCTGGTATCAAGCTCGGTGGACCTGCGTCTAATGGTAGCAAGCCCGCTACTGCTGCCGCCAACGAAATCGAAATCGGAAAAATATTTGAAGAACAGGATCGCCTTGACGATGCGGAGAGGGCGTACTCCAAGGCTCTGGAGACGGCGGTCGGCACAGAGCGAGACGAAGCCAGGAGTCGCCTGGACAGAGTGCTGAAGAAAAAGCACGGTACGTGGGTTAAGTACGTCGAGCCCGAAGTCGAGAAGTTTCAAAACAGCCTATCGGATATCGTGTTCGGAATCATCGCAGCGTTGTTGGCGCTTCTGGCGTTTTGGCTTTTGAAACGCTTGGTAAGTTCCCTTGGACAGTCCTGGGGGAAAAACCGGTTGCAAATCGGAGAGTTCACCGATGCAACTTCGGGACATGCGGGTCTTGCGATCGCAGAGACTCTCAAGGACGTCGTGGAAGAAGTTCAAGAATATTACCGACCGCGGGATCGTTTTCGATTTGGGTCGTTTAGCTCTCTCATCCTTGTAGAATCACCAGGGTCTTCTGAGCTAATGGCAGTGGTTGCCGACGTGATCCCGGGAGAGTCAAACAAGATCCTAACGTTCCTCACCAAGGGCTATCGCAAGCCACACTATTTGATCAAGGGCCTGGTGCAGGAGGCGGGGCTCCAGCACCGGTTGCTAGTCAGGCTCTTGCGAAGAGATGTTACGATACAGGTCTGGGATGTGACGGTCGCAAGCGCAAACCTTCACCGGACCCAAGGTGATTTGGCGCTTGCTGTTGTGCTGTATTTGAAGGGGGTCGTTGAGGCTAATGCAGAATAAAAGCCTTCTGAAGTCGGACACGAAAAGTTGGGGAGCATTCCACCTGGCAACGGAAGCGCTCCGAGATATCGATCGATTTGTTTCCTCGTCCGCGAAGGATCTGCGAGTGTTGGAGGAAGCGCGAGAAAAACTCCAGGGCGCTGTCAAACAGGACCCGGAGTTCAATCGGGCCCGATACTATGCGGCGGTCGTCGATGACATGCTTGGAAATTCGACGGAAGCCGTGCGTGAGCTTGAAGAATTATTGGCGAAGAATCCCGCGTTCAAAGACGAAGCAGAATATAACCTGGCAGTGAGCTACTACCATCGCTATTATCGCGAACATATTGTGGCAGCCCTCCAGCTTTTTCAGAAAGTGATAGGAGAGTCACCGGACATTGTGCTCAAGTACATGGCGCGTGCGGGACTCGTCCGTTCGTTCTCGATGATGGTGCTTCACAGCATCGGAGTAAGCGATGAATCGGGTGCGGCCGAATTCTTCGACAGGGCAAAGACGGAAAGCGGAGCCTTGTTGCAGGAACTGGCGACGGATACGTCGGTTGACCACAGAACGAAGAATGAGATTACTTGGCGTGTGTTGAACGGGCGTGGTGTCGGGTTTATGTTCGCGTCGGATTTGCAGAAAGATCCCAAGAGCAGACGGCGGGAGCTCAATGAATCTCTAAGAGACTTTCGAGAAGCTGATCGGAGGAGTCGCGACAACTGGGAGATCGTCTGCAACCTTGGTTCGGTTCGCATGCGAATGGGCTATACATATAAGGTCGAGGGCTCTGCGGGGAACGCAAAAGAGGAATTCGATGTCGCGAAACGTTACATCCGTGATGTAATCGATCGAATCCGGCCCAATTACGGTTTTGCATTGTATGAGATGGGGCGGATCTATCGGGTAGAAAGTGAATTTAACGAGGCACGGCGCTGGTTCGACAAAGCCAAGATGATTCCTGAGAAAAACCGGAACGTCAGCGACAAGACGATTGCGAAACAAGTTGAAAGAACGAATCAGGGCGACAGCACGTTTTAGCCCTCAGCCTCCGTGTCCCTGGGTCTTTCCTGGGGACATTCGCGGCACCATCCGTATACAAAGCGCCGAATTTCTGCTTGTGCCCTCTGAATCCATCCAACTCGTAGTTACGAGTCCACCCGATCTTTCCGAGACAGTGTTTACGCGGTGGGAGCCGCTTTTTGAGTTGTACAGCGCAAGCATGCAACGTTGCGTTCAAGCTCTGCGCAACGACGGAGTTGTCTCCGTCATCGTGACTGACCGAAAGTGGAAGGCCACGATCCTTGCGAAGCATCAGCTACTCACCGCCATTCTCAAGGAGCTCGGAATGGAGCTCTTCCTCCACAAAATCTTGGTTCGGAACAAGGGAATCGATGTTTATCGCCTAGGCTTCTCCCACGTTCTTTGTTTTCGCCGGAAAGACCGAGAGCGCGCAGGCAAGAGCGGTTCCATGCATGCCTCTCCGTTGTTTCGGCAGG
This sequence comes from Terriglobia bacterium, assembly GCA_020072645.1. Lineage (NCBI taxonomy): Bacteria > Pseudomonadati > Acidobacteriota > Terriglobia > Terriglobia bacterium. The sequence continues at coordinate 39,914 of JAIQGK010000034.1, read as the reverse complement.
ACGTTTGGGGCCCCTTTGCACCTACGCAGGGCGTACGGGGCACTCGGAACAGCTTTCCTGCGGAAGCAGTGAAGCTGCTTATCGAAGCATTTAGTTGGCCGAAAGATCTGGTGGTTGACCCTTTTTGTGGTTGTGGCACGACTCAACGCGTAGCTTTGGGAACCGGGCGCGAAGCGCTTGGCTTCGAGACTAACCGCAGGCTCGAACGATTCTGGAAGCCCTTGAGGTCATTTCAATAGCGGTTTGATGGTGGTCCGTGAGACGAAGAGCATTACCGGCAACGTCGGACGTTGTGGAGTTGTTTCGCCAACACGAACTTGGCTTGATCCGGGGCGCGTTTATTCGGGTGACGCGACGCAAAGTGGAGCGATGGCAAAACAGAAATATGCTCCATGCAATCTGGCGAGGCGGTCGATTGGCCGGTGCGCTTGTGATAGCGAGGGTTGTCTCCCGACAGGCGATCCGAGATTTCTCGGGTGCGATTCGTACGGAAACTGAGAGAGGCGATTTGTTTGTTAATCGTCTGGCTTGTCGCCCCGGAGACGAGCACCGGATGGTCGACGCGCTCCGAAAAGTGGGCTCCTCAAGTCAGAGACTCTGGTTTCGCATTTGGCAGGAGCATCGCTCGGACCGGCGGATTCTAGATGCATTGGGCGGCCAATGGGTCTGTACAAAGATTCTATCGGGAAGTGAACTGGTAGGTATTTGGTGCGTGGGCAGGAGTGCCGACATTTGCGCTATCCCTCGATCGGAGACATGGACGCTGCGCCGTTTGTCGATTGGGCCGGTCGAGGTTGAGAAGGCCCGGGCTGCGGTGCTCGACAAATACTCCGCCTTCGCAACCCACTATTCATCGAAATACAACATCTCAAATTCCTGGTCCGCCTTTTCCTTACGCAGTTATGGAGGGGCTGCAGACTTCATCATGAAACCCACGGAAATGCCCAAAGGATGGAAGATGCGAAACCCTGAGAAGCTATTGTGGGAATTGGAGGACACGAGCAACAGGAGGATTCTTCCGCAATTCGAACCTCTCATCGATGTTGTTCCGGGGGAAAAGCAGCGAATCCGAATCATGCGACTTGCCGCCGGTGGTTCCATTGGCCGTCATTCAGACGTAATCGATCGGGAAACGGGGACGGTCGACGGTAAGACCCTCCGAATTCATCTTCCGATCGCCACAAATGCTAAGGTGCGATTTACGAGTTGGGATGTTTTCGGAAAGCGAAAATCTGTGCACATGAAAGAGGGTGAGCTCTGGTATGTCGACACTCGTAAGCCTCACAAAGTAGATAACCAGGGAGAAACGGACAGACTGCATTTGGTCATGGATGTTGTTTCCTGCCCAGAGCTGCTTGCCGCAATTGGTGCATCTAGAAATTCCTCTGAATAACGCGAGCGAAAACTGGGTGAGCCAATGCGAGTGCTTACCCAGCGCGCGCAATTGGCGAGGGATGAAGCGGCCGGCGAGCTTCAAGAGAGAATCGAACGTAGCCTTGGTCGAGAGGTTGCGTCGCGAATCCGGATTGCAACCTTTCATGGCTTTGGCGTGACACTACTGCAGGCATTAGGACATCACGCGGGCATTGATGCTGATTTTTCGATTCTGGACGAAATCTGTCAGCAAGAGCTGGCAAGCGAGATGCTCGGATCGACGGACTGTGAGGCGCTCCTCGACATCAAGGACCCGGATCAAACCGTGACGAACATTGTAGAGCAGATCAACTTCTTGAAGGACCGAATGGTCGGCCCCACCGAGCTCGCAGCCGCGATCGCCCGATGGGAGCCGGGCGAGACCGATCATGAAGCAGTCGCTCGCTCCCAGGCCCTGTTGCGTATCTTTGAACAATACGAGCACACTAAGAGCGCAAATCATGCCGTCGATTTCGCGGACCTGATCAGGATGCCATACCAGCTGTTCGAAAGCCGCTCGGACTTGCGCGATGGGATTCGCTCGGACTTTCCCTGGGTCCTGGTCGATGAGTACCAGGACGTTTCCCGAGCCACCGCACTTCTGTTACAGCAGATTTGCGGCCCGGAGAATCCACCTTGGGGGGTGGGCGATGCTCGACAGGCTATTTACCGTTTTCGCGGCGCGGAGCCGGAAAACGTACATCGATTCGGGGAGGATTTCCCGGGCGCTCGGACTCTCCCTCTGTCGGAAAACTATCGATCCTCTTCAGAAATCATTGCCCTTATCAATCGTCTCGCCGAGTGGCTCGAAAATCCAAACGGCACAATCGAGCCTCCACCGCGCTGGCGGTCGGGACGTACGGTAGCGAGCTTTGGAGTGACACCCGCATCGCTTGGGTCCGCCAATAGTGACCTAGCAGAGCGGGACGGCATCGTCAGCGTGATTCGCCGATGGATAGCCGATGGACTAGCCGCAGATGAGATCGCAGTTCTCGCGCGAAGAAACATCGACGTCCGCAATATCGCCCTTGCGTTAAAGAAGCAAGGCATCCGTGCCGTCACCAGCGGCCTTCTGACGGCCGAGGGCGCAGGTGGCGATCTCACGGCTGTGCTATCCGTCGTCGACACCCACCAGGCAGTCGCACGTGTTACCTATGCCCTTTATCGAAATCGTGTTCAATCATTGGTATTAAATGATGTCATCCGCCAATTACTCACAGCTGATCTGGAGTCTGCGGTTAAACCGGCCTGGTCAGGCGATGACAGCACAAAACAAATCGCGGCCGACATGTGGCGCCTCTTTCAAAAGCTTCGGACCTATCTCCACAGCGGTGACGGCTGGTCAATCCTATGCGATTTCTTGTTCTTTCAAGGCAGCTACCTTCGAGAATTGCTGGACCAGGAGGATCAAGCTGAATCCTCGGTTCAATTGGAAGAGATTCTCTCTGCCTTGTCCTTGGCGGCCAACTACCGCTTCAGCCATCCCCATGTCTCGCCGCGCCGCTCAAGACTTGGACTTGCGGAACGGATGCGCGACTTAGTTACGCACAGCGCGCCGGGGCTGGTCGCCCCTCGCCCCTCTCCGGGTGCAGTTCGCGTGATGACCTGCCACGCATCGAAGGGACTGGAATTCCCAGCGGTCGCGGTAGCGGGACAATCCTTAGCGGACATCCGTCAGCCGAAGCCTTGCCTGCCTCCCGAGCTTCGTCCCGATCCCCAGCTCGACAGCCTACAAGCAGAGTCGTTGTTATTCGTGGGGGTGTCGCGCGCGGAACGGGCGGTACTGGTGTCCTACGCTAACTCAGCGAGCGGTCGCGCTCACAGCAGACCCCGTCAGTTTCCCGGATTGCTCACTCGGCTTCAAAAATCTGCCGTGCTGCCAAGGACGGACTGGTCGCTGCCGGTTCAGGAAGAAGAGAAGTTCACTATGCGTCGCGTGTGGGGAGGGGCTACGCCGGAAGATATCTCCATGTATTCGCTCGACCCGGACACCTGCCGCATTCGAACTTACCTAGAAGAACATCTTGGTGCTCGATTTCGTGGTCGCACCCGTCCCTTGTACCCAGAGTTCATTCAGCGCGTCCGCAAGATCCTTCGTCGCATTCTCCACCTCGCCATCCAGGAGGGACGGGTTGTTACCCGGGCAGAAGCCACCCAGATTTTAGAGGAGAAGTGGCCCGCCGTGGAGTCGGGAAAACGTCCGCACCCGCATTTGGCACTCTATCGGCCAAGAGCCTTGCAGTGGGCCTGTACCTTGGCAGCGGGATTTGATCCAGACGAATTCCCCGGTGCGAAACTACGGGAGGAGCCCTTCCAATGGACAGATACCAGCGGAACCCTTCGAACTCTCAAGTTGCAATTCATCGCCGAGTTTGAGGATCGTCGGGGAGAACACTATGCGATCGCGCTCCAAGTGAAGTCCCCCGACGACTCTCACGACGATGTGCAGTGGTCGAAGTTAAAGGAATACGAAAAGCTTCCCTTTGTCCTGCTTCAGGAACGCAACGGCAGAGTGCAGCCGCGATTGTTATTTGGTGACCAAGGCGTCATCCGTCGTTTCCGTTGGAGTGCACGCAATGCGGCCGCAACCAACTACGAGCGGGCCGCGCAAGCGCGGACCAGGTTTCACGATCTTGCCTCAGGCGTCTTTGACGGCACCATGGACGATTGGGCCTGCGACCGATGCGCGTGCCGTACCATCTGCCCCGGCTGGCTCGGCGCCATCCCTCCAGAAGCCCCCACCAAGAGTTGACCTACTGACCTCATCACCTCTCGGCTGCGCCGAGAAACGTAAATTCCTGCGCACACAAGCGAGACGATTGTCCGTTTATATCAGTAGAGGCCCTGACACGAATCCACATGGTCAGCCTCGCGGAGAACGAACATGAAGATCGATGAAGCCGCAAAAACACCTGAGTCCAAGGGGGACCACGTACCCGGTCCGCCGACCATTCACATCCGTGTCCAAACCCCACGCGGGTTGTGGAGCATGGACCAACCCGCGGACGCTACCAAGCGGCCTGTCTATGCAATCTCTACCAAGATTGAGCAGGTCATTCAAGACGCCCGTTCCGTGTTCAAGTTCGTCGAGCAAGACAGTAAGTACACCTTGCTTCGTGGCGGAGAAGTTCTCGACCCGCAGCGGACCTTGGTGAGCTACAAGATCGAGGACGACACACTGCTGGTCCTCTCCGTCCAGGGCGGCAATGCATGAGCGTGCCAGCCGACGTATCCCTGGAAGGTGTACGAGCTGAGCTGATGGCCGCAGCACAATATGCTGCGGCCGCCGGACTGGAGTTCGATGCCGGGGACCTGCGGGAAGACAACCTGCGGTTGTACGTCGAGTTCAAGAACCAAAACTCGGAACGGTTCTATGCCGAGTTTCTTTGCCTCGAATATCCGCTACACCCGCCAACCATTGAATTCGTAAGCGAGGATCGGCGCGAACGAGGTACCCATCGCCTGTATCCGAATGGCTTTCATACGACGCCCTGCGTCTGCATGCGATACAACCGCAAGGCGTATAGCGAGCGCGGGGGGCCGCATGCAGACTGGCGTCTGCTCGATTGGCGGCTTCCCACAAGTCATGGGGTTGCCATCGACACCCTCGCGCTGATGATCAGTGATCTGCATTCCAAAATCTTGCAATCATCGGGAAGGATGGCATGAAGTTCGAACGCCCAAAACTAATCTACATCAGCGAGGATCTGTCCGAGCAGACAGCGGCTCTGCTTGATTCCTTTGCCGTACAAATGCCGTCGGAGGGAGTGGTGTATTGGTTCGGGATTGAGAGTGCGGAATGCGCGGTGGTAACGACCTTAGTGGTGCCCGAGGCCGACACCAGCGACGGTTCGATTCGGACCTCGGTGCAGGCTAACGCAGCGGCCGTCGGCGTGATCACGAACACGCCCTTGGTCTACGTCGGGCAGGCGCATTCACATCCGGGGCCAAATGTCAGGCACTCCGATGTTGATAATCATGAAACTTTCGCGAGGTTCGAAGGAGCCTTGTCGCTGGTCGTTCCCTGGTTTGGCCGATATGGTATCGACCTCGACTCCTGCGGCCTCTACCGACACCTGGGGGGGGCGGTTCCGAGAAGTGGATGACGTCGCCATGCACCTCCGGATCCTGCCCGGCGTGAGGGACTTGCGACAGGACAGTTGCGCGAACAGAGGATGAGATCTATGCCGAACGATGGGAAGAAAATTCACGAGCGATGGCCCAGCGCCGAAACTTTCTATCGGGATCGTGATCATCGCACCCAGTTAGGAGTGAACGAACTGCATCGCTACGTGTACCAGCCAGTTGAGATTCACCTCGATCGGGACCTGGCAGGCGATGTGAGCGTGCAGCGGATTGCGTTGGTCGCTGCGAATCTGACCGCACGCTGGGCCAGAAAAATCCGCGTGGTATTACCGGAAACCGCTCTTGCCTCACCCCTGCAGCTGTTTGGCGATGCGGCTTTAGGCGCGCGAATCTTGCGCGAGATGCGTGAGGCAGATCCCTTCGGAGACTTTGAGGTTTCAGAAAGCGGTGTCGATCACCCGGAAACGCTTCGGCTGTTTATCGGTCCCTGCACGACGCCCCACAAACGGGAGAGTGATTATACAGTCATGGCATCGGGCTGGGTTGCGTACGGCGTGCGTGGCTCCTCTGTCACACACGGCGGGATCGAGCCGGCCGCCGCTTCGGCCGCCGCTCTAGCAGGGGCGCTCGGGGCGGGCGATCTTTTTAAGCGAGCGGTAGGACAGCCCCGCACGGAATGGCTGGGAAAAATTCGATGGTGCACCTGGACCCATCATCTAGGAACTTGCGCACCCGGCTGTGACGCCCCGCCCGTTCCCAATCAGGCCGATGTCGGCGATCTACTGGTAGCCGGTGTGGGCGCGATTGGATCGGCACTCCTCTATATTCTTGGCCTTATGCCGGTGACTGGACGCATCACCCTTCTCGATCGGGATCGAGTCGAGACATCCAACCTAAATCGCAGCCCCCTTTTCACCGCGATGGACGTCGTTGGCATGCGGCGGAAGATCGACGTTGGCAAGGCACTGTTAACCACGATGGGAGTCAAGTGTTCGACGGTAATGGGAACCTGGCGCGAGCAGAGTGGCCAGTTTGTTCGGGAGCCGTTTGATGTTTGGGTGAGCCTGACGAATGAGGATGGTGCGTGGAGCGAGGTGCCTTTTCAACTGCCGCCGATAGTGCTGCACGGCACGACAACCAGTGGATGGGGAGTTGGGTTTGGACGCCACATTCCACGCGTTGAAGACTGCACGGCTTGCCGGCTACCGCGGCCTCATGTGGAGTTTCGGGGACCGTGCTCGGAGGGCGAGATTTTTCTAGACGCAAAAGAACCCGTTCGCGCATCACTCCCATTCTTATCAACCATTGCTGCCGCCTTGATCGCGACCGAGCTGTTGAAGCTACCGTTTCCCAATGCTTCTTCCTTGCCGAACGCGGTGCAGGCGGATCTGAGAATCGGATTGCCTGCCGTCGTAACGGCTCTCCTCGGTCCGACGGCCAGCTGTCGTGGCTGCCAGATGGCACAGCTATCACTTTGGTTAGAACGGGGTGGCCGAAGCCGCTTCGCAAGCATGTTCTCCCTTGGCAGAGTTGCTGATCCCTGAAGGCAGGGTTTACCCATAAGTTCAAAGTATCATCGACCAGCACACCCCGTATTCGAGACACCCGTTATCATTGGTCTGTTCATTGGATGTTCGACTTCAGCCCCGACATGAAGCAGATAGATCGCCTGCTCTCGCGCAGGAAGCGCTTCTGCATACGGAGCTCAGCGTTTTGTCGCGGTTGGAAATTGAAAATCGTTTTCAAAAAGGGTGCAGGAAGGGTGCAAAATTCGCCGCATATACGTTATTTTGGGCTATAATCGGCGACGTAAGTTGTTTATTTTTGTTAGCGTTGGAGTTTTCCACCCGCTTTCGAGGCGGCCTTTCCGTGATTTTGAGAGCACTGGTCTTCCCATCCGAAGTTCCAAGTCCAAACTTCCCAAGCCACAGGAGGAAAAGTGAATTCTGGGGCGATCCCAATTGAGAACTTCAAGGCAATTCCTTATTTAAAATTTGAACACTTAGTCGGTGGGCGCATTGTAAAGCTAATGCCGCTGTGGGACGGGATGAATTGGCATTTGTGGGTGAACACGCCCATTGGTTTCATCGAGGGTAAAGTTGTCGAGACGGTAGAAGGCGACTATGTTGGCGTCGGTGCTGCGCGAGAAACTGACCTCTGGATTCCATTTATTGAGTTAATGTGGCAGCGTGCAAGTTGGCCGGACGTATGTCCGCTCATAGAGGCGATATCTGACGATTTTCACAACATGGGCACATCCATGGCGAAGCTCCGAGTCTTTTTTGACTACGCCGAAAAGCTTCCTCCACGTGGAGCTGGACGATTCGCGTCAACAGAGCTGGAGTACTTGGTCATTCTCGGACGCACTGTCTTCGATTCGTTACAGGAGATAATCCGGACAATCTGGAGAACAGTGCAATTGCACGATGCTGCTCTCGAGGAACGGCACCGCCGTGCTAGATCACTGCCCAAGTCTTTTGCAGACGTGGTGCTTCGCGACAATCAGCCCCAGAGTGCCGCGGATATAGAGGAGAGGTTTGTGCTGCCCCCACCATTGGCCCAACAGTATGCCAATATAGCCTCGTTCTTCTTGGAGCTCCGAAATGCACGGGACAATATAGTACATGGCGGGAGCGGTGTGGGCTTCATCTTTGAGACTGAGCGAGGATTCTGCGCGAACCCGAAGTCCCAGCCATTCTCTTCCTTCGGTGGGTGGCGGCCCGAGCACTACTACAACGAAAACATAGCGTCAATAATGCCCTGGGTCGGAAACATCGTTTTGAGGACAATTGACGCTTGCAACGGCTTAATGAGCACTTTTGCATCGGTCATTCAGTTGCCCCCGGAAATAGCGCCGGGCTACCACATTTACGTCCGCGGCCCGCACACCGATAGTGTGGTAGAGGCTTTGCGCATCCATCGAGGGGCATCCCCGTGGTGGAGTCGAGCGGAAGCGGATTCGCTGGTCGGGGAGTAATCGTGGGCCCCCTTTATTTGTTGCGCCGTTGCTGTGTGGCCTTGGGATTTGGGTAGAAGATACTCTCTGGCACTGCCTCGGCTGTCTGTGAACGCTCCGAAGTAGCCCCAGGCGAGAGGAGGGTAGGCATATCGCACCGAAATCGACCGGGCCCTCGACGGCGAAACGGGGAAGAAGTTTCAGGGCCTCGCAGTCGTTCACGCCAAGCAAAAGTGGCCCCAACTCGTGGCGTGCGAGCGCAACTGGGATGGAGGCCTCGACGCATATGCGAGCGGAGAGTTGGACCCGGAAGGAAGGGGGCATTGGCTTCGCCTGCTCGATAACAGCCTCGCCCGCGAAAGTTGAGGGCCGCAATCGTCCAATTCGCTCATTCCATAGGTAGGCCTTCTCCCCTCCTCGCAACCTAGCAAATAAAAAATGTGTGGAATAAGCATTAGAAGTTATTAATGTAGAAAGAAGAAAGACCAACACAGATTTCCTTGCGAATCTAGGGTGTTCGGATTAGTCTTTTAGTCACTGGAGACCCCTCTTATGAAAATTTGGAGAACTTGTTTCTGGTGTCTTTCACTGTGGCCCCGCCGGATTTCTTGTTGACCGACAGAACTCCACCACAATTAAACCGCTTGGCCCTGTTGCCTGGGACGACAAGAAGTCTAACCCTTTTTAAGACTGCATACATAAGAACGAACAGGTATGGCGCAAGACACAATACCGGCAGCGGGAGATGAGAACGGTTCTCGCCAGGAAACGACGCCTTTCAGTGCACCCCAAATATCACTGCCTAAAGGCGGCGGGGCGATCCATGGCATCGGCGAAAAGTTTGCTGCGAATCCGGTAACGGGCACTGGTTCGCTGACGGTTCCGATTGCGGTTAGCCCGGGACGCTCCGGGTTCGGGCCGCAACTCAGTTTGTCCTACGACTCCGGCACCGGTAACGGGCCTTTTGGCCTTGGCTGGAATCTAGCGCTCCCGTCTATCACGCGCAAGACCGATAAGGGCCTTCCACGATACCAGGATGGTGACGAATCGGATGTGTTTATTCTCTCCGGAGCAGAAGATCTCGTGCCCGCATTTGAGCGGGATTGCGACGGCGAGTTGGTTCACGACGAGTTCGAGCGCGCAGGCTACATGGTTAAGCGGTATCGTCCGCGCATCGAAGGGCTGTTTGCCCGAATCGAGTGTTGGACGCGTTTGTGCGACGGCGATACCCATTGGCGTTCCATCTCGAAAGACAACATCCTGAGTGTCTACGGCGGCAGCGCGGAATCGCGCATTTCCGATCCTGCCAACGCCCGCCACACCTTCAGCTGGCTGATCTGTCAAAGCTATGACGACACGGGCAATGCGATCCTGTACGAATATGCAGCAGAGAATCACGACGGCATCGACTTTCGGCACGCAAATGAGCGCAACCGTGTCCGTACTGCCAACCGCTATTTGAAGAGAATCAAGTACGGCAATCGCAAACCTCTGCTGGTTGATGTAACCTTTCCGAGTTTCCGAAAGTCTCACCTTTCCCCACACGCGCTTGATGCGGCTGATTGGATGTTCGAGGTAGTTCTCGACTACGGCGACGAGATTTACCGTGAAAGAAAAGAAGCACAAGGCAGCACCGAAGCGTTATTCGAGGCCACCTCAGACCAGACGCGGCCTCCCTGGCCAGCCCGGAAGGACCCCTTCTCTACTTATCGCGCAGGTTTTGAGGTCCGAATGTATCGCTTGTGCCGGCGGGTGCTCGTGTTGCACAACTTCGCGGATGAATTGGGGGTTCGCGATTACCTGGTCAAGGGCACTGAGTTCGAATATCGTGAAAAGCCGATCGGATCTTTCATCAGCCGGGTGATCCAGTCTGGATTCAAGCGTCAAGCCACAGGCGCCTATCTGAAGAAATCGTTGCCGGCTCTCGACTTGAGCTATACCTCCAGCCCTTTGGAAGCTCCTGGTGATTGCGCTTATGAAGTCAAAGACGTCGATCCGGCGAGTCTGGCCAACCTCCCGGCGGGCATTGACGGTACCAGCTATCGCTGGGTGGATCTCAACGGCGAGGGCATCTCCGGCGTGCTCTCAGAACAGGCAAATGCCTGGTTCTACAAGCCGAATCTGGGAAACAGTCGTTTTGGGCCGGTGGAAGCAGTCGCGCCTAAACCTTCTCTCGCCGCGTTAAACAGTGGCCGCCAACAATTGCTAGACCTGGGTGGAGAAGGAAAACTGGATCTGGCCGAATTCACTCCTGGGGCGCCCGGATTCTACGAACGAACCACGGCAGAAGGCTGGAAAGCATTCCGCAGATTTCGTTCGCTGCCGATCCGCGACTGGAGCGATCCCAACCTCAGGTTCATCGATATCACCGGCGACGGCATCGCCGACGTCCTCATCACGGAGGACGAGGCTTTCATCTGGCATCCTTCACTGGGTAAACGAGGCTTCGGCTCCGCGGTACGCATCCATGTGCCTCTGGAAGAGGAAAAGGGCGCTCACGTTGTATTCGCGGACGGAACACAGTCCATCTATACCGCGGACATGTCCGGCGACGGCCAGGCGGACCTCGTGCGCATTCGCAACGGAGAAGTCTGTTATTGGCCCAACCTCGGCTATGGCCGCTTCGGGCCGAAAGTCACCATGGATAATTCTCCCTGGTTTGATGAAACAGACCTGTTTGACCAGCGACGAATCCGTTTGGCCGATACAGATGGATCCGGTACCACGGACATCCTCTATCTCGGCCGCGATGGTGTTCGAGTATTCCTGAATGAAGTGGGCAATGGCTGGTCCAGCGCGCGGGTCCTGCGGAAGCTCCCGTCCACTAATGACCTCATTGCAGTCTCCGTGACCGACTTCCTGGGCCGAGGCACCGCCTGCCTAGTATGGTCGTCGCCACTGCTGCGAGACTCACAACGCCCGTTGCGCTATGTGGACCTCATGGAGGGCCGCAAGCCGCATTTGCTCACGCGCGTGCAAAACAACCTCGGAGCGGAAACGATAATTGAATACGATTCTTCCACGGAGTTTTATTTGGCTGACAAAGCCGCGGGCACGCCCTGGATCACGCGGCTTACGTTCCCCGTCCACGTGGTGAAGCGCATAGAAACCTTCGACCATGTCAGCCGCAACCGCTTCGTGACGCGCTACTCCTATCATCATGGTTATTTCGATGGGCCAGAGCGTGAATTCCGTGGCTTTGGCCGCGTGGATCAGCTCGATACGGAAGAATTCGCCGCATTGTCCCAGAGCGGCAACTTTCCAACAGGGGACAATGTAGATGCCGCCTCGCACGTTCCCCCGGTGCTCACTAAGACTTGGTTCCATACCGGCGCCTTCCTGGAAGGCCGGCGCATCTCACGACACTTCGAACACGAATACTACCGTGAAGGTTTGCCACGTTGCGGCGAGGCTGAGCTCGGCCAGGAAGAGATCGAAGCGATGGAACTCGAAGACACGGTTCTTCCCCACCGGCTGTCGCCCGAGGAAGCCCGCGAAGCCTGCCGTTCCCTGAAGGGATCGGCGTTGCGGCAGGAAGTCTACGCTCTCGACGGAAAAGAAGAATCGAGGCGGCCCTACACCGTGGTGGAGAGCAACTACACGATCCGCCCCCTGCAGCCTCGGGGAAGAAACCGGCACGCGGTCTTCTTCATCCATCCCAGGGAGAGCATCAGCTTCAATTACGAACGTAAACTCTACACACACGAAAATTGCAGGCGCGCTGATCCGCGCGTCACGCACGGCGTGACGTTGCGAGTCGATGACTTCGGAAACATTCTGCAGTCTGCAAGTATCGGTTATGGCCGCCGTTTTCCTGACTCGTCAGACACTCTGAGCGATGCTGATCGCGACAAGCAGATACGCCTTCTTCTCACCCTAACAGAAAATCGGTATACCAATCCGGTTCTCGCGGCAGACGCCTACCGGATTCCGCTGCTTGCGGAAACAAAAGTCTACGAATTGATCAAGCTCAAACCCGCCGCACGGCGCATTGGCGTCACGAACCTCTTTCGCTTTGGCGAACTCGCAGAGCAAGTCGAGCGGGCGAGTGAGGGTGCGCACGATCTGCCCTATGAAGATGTGCATGCACGCGGCGCAACACTAAACGAGCCATATCGACGATTGCTGAAGGGCAGCCGAAGTCTTTACCGCAGCAACCACCTCGATCAGTTGCTGCCGCTAGGCGCCTTGCAAAGCTTGGCGCTGCCCGGCGAGTCATACAAGCTGGCTTTCACGCCGGGCCTGCTGGAGCAGGTCTATCAGCGTCCAAAGGCGAACCATACCTTGGAGAATCTGCTACCTGATCCGTCTTCTGTCCTGGGCAGCGAGGCAGGGTACGTTGATCTGGATGGCGATGGCCACTGGTGGATCCCTTCAGGGCGGCTGTTCTACTCGCCAGCTTCAGGCGATGGTTCGTTACAAGAGCTGTCTTTTGCGGCTGCACACTTCTTCTTGCCGTATCGCTTCACGGACCCCTATGGGAACATCAAAGCCGTAAGATACGATCTACACAATCTGGCTTTGATCGAAGTGCGCGATCCAGTAGACAACACAGTGCAGGCGCGGAACGACTATCGTGTGCTCGCGCTCACTTTTCTCACTGATCCAAACGGCAATCGCTCTCATGTTGCATTCGACGCCCTTGGCATGGTTGTAGGCACGGCGGTCATGGGGAAAGAGGAAGAGAAGCAGGGCGATTCTCTGGAAGGATTTGTAGAAGATCTTGACGAGAGCTCGATACTCGAGCACGTGCGCGATCCGTTGCGGAACCCTCACCAGATTCTGCAAAGCGCAACTACGCGGCTGGTCTATGACCTGTTTGCTTTTGCTCGCACGCGCCATGATGAGCAACCCCAGCCGGCGGTAGTGTACACGCTGGCCCGCGAGACGCATGTGGCGGATCTCGGTGAAGGATCCCAGACGAAGATCCAGCATGCTTTCTCATATTCTGACGGCTTTGCTCGCGAGATACAGAAGAAAATCCAGGCGGAACATGGAGCGGACAAGAAGCCGCGATGGGTGGGCAGTGGCTGGACCATCTTCAATAACAAAGGCAAGACTGTCCGGCAGTATGAGCCGTTCTTCAGTCCCACGCAGCATTACGAATTCGCCACAATAGTCGGCGTCAGTCCCATACTTTTCTATGATCCGGTGGAGCGCGTCATAGCCACGCTGTATCCCAATCACACTTACGCTAAGGTCGTCTTCGATCCTTGGCGGCAGGAGATATGGGACATAAACGATACCGTTCTGCAAACCGACCCGGCAACCGATCCTGATGTAAGTGATTTTTTTCTACGGCTACCCAGAGGTGATTACTCCCCCACTTGGTACGCGCAACGCATCGGCGGCACTCTAGGTATCCACGAGCAGGACGCTGCACTCAAATCTAGAAACCACGCTGGTACCCCTACGATTGCACATTTTGACACTCTCGCCCGGAGTTTCCTCACCATTGCCGACAATGGCAACGCAGGCAAATATCCTACCCGAGTCGAACTCGATATCGAAGACAACCAGCGTGCCGTTCGGGATGCTACCGCTCAGGAGGGAGATGGGCAGGGACGCATCGTGATGCGGTACGAATACGACCTTCTCAAGAACTGCATCCACCGAGCCAGCATGGATGCGGGCGAGCGCTGGATGCTGAACGACGTGACCGGCAAGGCCATCCGCATGTGGGACAGCCGGGGTCACAACTTTCGCTCCGAGTACGATGCGCTGCGCCGGCCCGCGAACCTGCTCGTTCTGGGCACTTACCCAGGGATCTCTGATCCGCGCACGCTCAATTCTGAAATCCTTTATGAGAAGACCAACTACGGCGAAGGACGACCGGACCCCGAGCTCCTCAACCTGCGCACCCGCATTTTCCAACACTACGATGCGGCAGGAGTCGTGCTCAACATGGGGCACAATCCCGTTACGAATCGTGATGAAGCTTACGACTTCAAGGGTAACTTGTTGCGCAGCAGTCGGCAGTTTGTCCGGGATTGCAAGGCCCCGCCGAACTGGTTCGAGCTGCCTGCGTTCCAGTCAGATACCTATGCCAGCAGCACGCAATATGATGCGCTTAACCGACCCATTGCCGCGACTACGCCTGACGAGAGCGTATTCCGGGCCACATACAACGAAGCGAACCTGCTGGAGACCGTTGATGTTAATCTTCGAGGCGCCCAAGCAGCTACCGTTTTCGTCGCCAACATCGACTACGATGCCAAAGGCCAGCGCGTGCTCATCGAGTACGGGAATCACACGGCCACGGCCTTTATCTATGACCCGAAGACCTTTCGTCTAGTTCAACGCACTACCACCCGAACCAGTTTTCCGCCAAATCAGCAAGTGGTCCAAGACCTCCTTTACACGTACGATCCCATTGGTAATGTCACACATATTAAGGACAACGCCGACATTCAGAACATCGTGTTCTTCCGCAACCGGCGCGTAGAGCCCAGCAGCGACTACAACTACGACGCCATTTACCAACTAATCCGATCTAGTGGCCGCGAGCAATTGGGACTGAACGGAAGCAGACGTTTGCCGCCGTGGCCGACTTCTTATAATGATGTGCCTCGCGTTACCTTGCTGAGCCCTGGCGACGGCAACGGGGTGGGGACCTACACCGAGCAATATCAATACGATGCCGTCGGCAACTTCCTGAAAATTATCCATCAAGGTGCGAATCCTGCCAAACCCGGCTGGATCCGCACTTATAGCTATAACGAAAGCAGTTTGCTCGAATCAGGGAAAGTAAGCAACCGTCTAACGAGCACCGCCATCAGCGGCAATCAGCCTCTAAACGAACCTTACACGTCCGACCTGCACGGCAACATGACCAGCATGCCCCAGTTGCAGGCCATGCAGTGGAACTTCAAAGATGAATTGCATATGACGCGCCGACAGGCCGTGAATAACTCGGATCAAGATGGCATTCAACACCAGGGCGAACGGACGTACTACGTCTACGATGCCACCGGTCACCGCATGCGTAAAACCACCGAATCATCGGTTGGAATCCCAATCAAGGAACGGCTGTACCTCGGCGGTTTTGAAGTCTACCGCGAATTCGACGCTGCCGGCAATGTGACTCTGGTCCGCGAATCGCTGCACATCATGGACGACAAGACGCGTGTCGCCTTGGTTGAAACCAAAACTGTCGACATAAAAGTATCACTAACTTCTTTGCCTAGTACCGCGACGCGTTACCAGTTCGACAATCACCTCGGCACCGCCTGCTTAGAACTGGACGAAAACGCGGAAGTAATCTCTTACGAAGAGTACTACCCGTTTGGAGGAACGTCCTATCAGGCCGGACGCACCCTCACCGAGGTAAGCCTGAAACGCTACCGCTACACAGGAAAAGAGCGCGACGAAGAGACTGGGTTCAACTATCACGGGGCACGATACTACATATCCTGGTTGGGGCGGTGGACTGGCTGCGACCCTGCCAGGACCGATGTGAGTTTGTGTCCTTACAATTATGTCGCAAACAATCCGCTCAAACTGATCGATCCAAAGGGCGAATCGGCCGAGGAGCCCGATCCGAAAGGAGGACTTGCCAGGCAGTTGTTGAACTCTGTGTCCGCCGGAGCTCATGCCATAACCGAGGGTGCAATCTGGAATCCCACTGTGTGGGGGGACCTCAGCCGGAATGCCCGAATGGCGATTGATTTCCGTCGTGGGGTGATCTTAGAAAAGTTTGCCGGAAATGTGACGGTCGGCGGATTGGGCCGTATTACTGGCGGATTAGGGCGCTTTGCTAAGGATGCAGACCGGGCCACAGCCACCGTGGTTCAGCAGATAAAGTCCACGTCTAGCTTTGCAAGGGTTGCTCAGATCACCCGTAATGCAACTAGAGATGCTGCGCGATTTATCGCAAACGATGCCAGCTACGCAGGGCGCGCTGCCCAAGCCAGAATTATTCTGCCTACGGGCACACCGGGAACTGTCGTTCAGTCAGCGGAAAACGCTCTGTCTCGTCTGGCAAAACCGATCTCCGGAGCCGTTGCCTCCCCAAAGGTTACAACCGGGCTTCCCGGCATTGGTGGCATAGCGCTCAAAGCCCTGGCGCCCGTAGGAGCAGCTTTATCCGCGCACGCTCTCGGCGAAGACCTCGCCAAGAAAGACTACGCAGCGGCGGTAAGCGACACTGCTTTCACCGTCGCCGGTGGCCTCGAGACATTCGCACTGGCCTCAACAGCCCTAGGGGCAGGGGGCACCGCGACGGCAAGCGTAGGAGCAACGGCTACCGCGGGGGTCGCCCTCAGTGCCGGTGGCGGAGGCGCAGCCGCGGCCGCCAGCGTTGCGGCTCCTGTTGTGGCAGCGTTCGGTATCGGAGTAGCTATTGGAACAGGGATTGAAAAGAGTCTGAATGTCAGCGATTACGCTTCTGAGCATGGGATTCAGGCACAGGAATTCGCGAAACGGCTTGGCGCAGGCGAAACGACTGCATTTGTCGCCGGCGCCGTTGTCACGGTGGTGTCTACGCCCCTCGCAATTCAAGAGGCCGCAGAGCACAAGGCAGCCGAGTTGGCGACTCGAGCATGGAATTGGCTTAAACATTAGTTGCGGATTATGAGGAGGAACATGGATTGCAGGAGGTTACCATGACGCTACAACTGACTCGACATCTTGAGAAAACAATCCTAGTCTCGATCCCCGTGCTCTTCGAGGACGCAAAATGCCGGCCATACAAACTTGTTGGCGCCGAACTGCACGGACTTTGGCTGGAATCTGATGAATTGACCAAGCGACTCCTTCCCGACCACAAGAAGGCCTACGCTTCCGCGGCATCGGCGGTATTCATTCCCTTTTCCCAGATTGCCGGTGTGATCGTTGCCACAAGCCCTGCGGTACCTCCAGTGTTGCCGGAAGGGCAGGATGAGGAACCGTCCGGAGGCCGGATAACGCGGCCAAGAGACAAGAGAGAATCCCATGACGCGGACGATGATGAACCCCGAACGAAACGCCGGAAATGAAGTGACGTTCCCGGCTATCCGTGAGAGCGCAGTTCGGTGAACACTGAAAATCTTTGACGGAAAGGACTGGCCCCATGTCTAGCTTGATCGTAATCCGGATTGTTCCTGAGACGGCAGTGGATGCGGGCACTTTCACCAATTACCTGACTGCCCTGGGCGGTCTGCGGATCAGGGCTTTTGACTTATCGTTCAACAGCCCAACTACGGGCCAGAATGTCGGAACGGCCACCTACATAGCACCGACCACTCCGCCCAGTCCAACCAGTCCGGTATTATTCACTCTCCCCGCGCCTGGTCCGACGATCAAACCTCCGAAGTACCCGGCCGGCACTACCAACGGCATCGTGCAACAGTACGACCAGGTACCGGGCCAGAGTCTGGGGCCAATAACGGAGTCCAGCTTTTTTGAACTCAAGTCGGTAGCCACAGCAGTCATTCAAGTATCCGCGCCAACCGCATTCGAAAATCTTCGGCTTGAGGTCCAATGGGGTAGCGGGGCAGGTTCACAATCTATTCCCGTCACCACTGATTATTACGACGTGGCGCTTGCGCCCGGGCCCAGCCCTAATCCCAATTTTTGGGCTGCGCTTCCACCGAGCCTGTACCTGTCACTTCCTGCGCCTCCCGCAAGCGCCAACGCGGTCTCGGTCTCGCTGCCGAGTGATGGTACACCACCTCCATTCGATTCACTCCTGAGTGCCGTGAAGGGCGTACTGAACCTGGACCCAGGAGGAACTCCAGATATTGGAAAGCTAACGCCGGACCAATGCCGTAACATCGCCTATGAAATCGTGTGGGGACAGCAGAAGCCGGTACCGGCAGCGCCCGACCGCATCGAAGATTTGTATACAAATCCCCCGAATAAAGGAGTCTTTCTTTCCGGTAGCACCCCTAACCAACTTGAAGCTGACCGCCAGCAATTTGAGGCCAATCTCAAGAGCTACTACACAACTGCCGATGCCACCGCCGACCGTTTGACGAATTACGTTTATTCGCTTGCGGCCGCAGTCGCTTGCGAGGAGCAGTGTCTGAAAGCACGGCAAGCGATACTGGACTTTCCGGCGAATCCCAGTCAGGCCGGCCCAACTCCAACGAGTTCAACAGAAATCATCCTCACTGCGTTTGGCGGCGTTAACCCGCCTGTAAATTTTGGCGTGCCCGCAGCGTATTTTTATGCCCTCGGGGCCTCGATGCCGCCACAAATTACCCCGACGCAGCGTTTTCGAATGGCCTCCGGGGACAAGCCGCAGCACGTACTAGCGCAGTTGACCGCCGCCATCAATGCCCGGACCGTTTCCGATGCAGAAAAGTTCGCGACTCTGCCTGCTGCGCCATCCATCAACGCGGCCCAAGCGGCGCGCCGGATCATTGCACTGGGGGTTCCAGTTGGGTCGACAACGCCGCTTGCGCCGCTGGACACAATTACGCTTCAAACCAGCGGGGATACGCCTGCCGGAAGCACGCTGCCTTTCAGTTCGACGACTGGAGTCAGCGCCGGCATGTCCATAACCGGTGCAAATATCCCCGCCGATACAACTGTCTTAGGGGTCACAACAACTTCTGTCACCATGAGCCAGCCTGTTTCAGGCGACGTGCCGAAAGGTGCAAGTATCATCTTTACGCCGGCATTTTCAGCCGACCTCAGGCAACTGGTGCAAGCATGGCTGGCCTACCCACCATCGGCCGCGCCGCCCGCTCCGCCGAGCAGTCAAACCTATCAGCCGGACGATGACGCAGCCCAATTCTGGCCCGGCGCAGCCACTGCGCATGCCAGTGCCTTCCTTAACCTGGTGCTCTGCGCACTGACCAAAGGCTATTTCATTCCTGCCCCAGTGAATGCATCTCTGGGTGACAAAATAGTATCCGGCTTGCTTGCACCTCTGGCTGCACTTCCCACAATAGCTACTTTGGCTTCGGTAACCGACGAGCAGTGGAATGGGTTTTTCCAGAAGAATCCGACCTGGCTTCCGCCATTTACCAAGCCGGGCAATACCGCCGCGCGAACAGCGGCATTCATTCGTTATGCGCAGAAGTTTTTTGCAGTGGTCGCGGCGGGCCCACCTAGTTCAATCAATGTCGCGACTAGCGCCGCGACCTTACTTGGCAATGTCCTGCACTTTACATCAACGGCAGGAATTGCGGCCAAGATGTCAGTAGCTGCAACAAATCTTCCTTCGGGCACAATTCCTGGGGGTACCACCGTCACAGGGGTAACAGCTACGTCGGTGACATTGAGTCAGCCGCTAGCCGGAACCGTTCCGAGTGGCGCCAACATTACCTTCACCCCAAACTTTTTGAGCGGGACTTCGCGCACGCTGCCTCTTTTGCAAGCTCCCTCCACCGACTGGCTTTCAGTATGCCTCGGCTTTTACGGAGCCTACACCTTAGGGTCCGGCTTCGACGTTGACAAGCTGACGGCCGCGGCGGCCCAGGTGTTTGCCGATGATCAAGAAGCGCAGGATTGGCTGGTGGACGCACTGGTGACAATCGACAGCCTCTACCAGATACTGAACTCCGTTCCGCTCCCGCCGACAAATCCCAAGAATTTCGAGTTCTCGCTCGCAGAAGCGCTTTACGCGCGCGGCTTCACTTCTGCCGAGGACATAACAGAACTATCCAGTGCGGACTTCCAGCAGGCGCTCACCGGCACGGTGGCGTATGACCTTGCCGGCGACATCTACGATTCTGCTGCAAAGATCGCTCCTCCGGAACCCACACCCCCGCCGCCGGGAGACGGTTTTCAGCCGGTAAATCCCGACGGGTCGCTCACCAACTGTATTCCGCCTGCCTGCCTTTCGCCGCTTGGGCCGGTGGCCTATTTGAGCGACATGCTGCGGGCTTCAGAGAATTCCACCTGCGACGATCCTTTTGCGTCGCCTGACGAAGAACACACCACGCTGGGAGGAGCCATTGCCGGCCGGCGCAATCTTGGCGGTCTTGAGGCTACCTGCGCCAATCTGGAAACACCCATTCCTCTTATCGACATCGTCAATGAGTGCTTGGAGAACCTCGCCGTGGAAACGCCTTCCACGGCTCCCGTCGCCTATAACACGAGTGCGACCACTGTTGCAGGTCACGACCTCTGTAAGGAAAACCACTGCACAGACGAGCTCAAGGACGACTGCTGTTCAGAAGAACACAACAAAGATGAGCACTGTCACAAACCGGCATCGCTGCTTGCCACACTGCCTGAGCATTCATCGCCGGCGACCCCGGTGGCTCAGCCGGGCGCATATGACAGGCTCAAGTCAGACTTCTCCTCCTGTTGCCTGCCATATTCCCAACCGCTGGATCTCGCGCGTTCCTATCTGGCCCACATGCGGACGTGCCGGCATGAAGATATGCGAACATTCAGGAAGAACATCACTGAGTTCGCGCTTGATTCGTCTCTTGCGCCGCCAGTGTTCCAGGCCCATCTGTGGCGCTATCCCGTGCGCATTGAAATCGCGATTGAATACCTTGGCCTCACGCCGGAGGAATACGCGGCGCTCTTCAACCCAGGCGATGTTGCTACCGCTACACTCTACGGTTTTGGCGCGAATGATGAAGGCTGGACGGAAACGGTGGTTCAACTGCCTGAGTTCCTCAAGCGCACATGCCTCACGTACTGCGAATTCGTGGAGTTACAGCGGGCGCTGCAGGGATCTCAAATCGTAGAATTTGTGAGCGGCGATGAAAAAGGATTTTTTCCTGATTGCGAGCCATGTTGCCTGGGAGAGTACGAAATCACTTTTGCTTCTCCACAAGACACACCACAGGCGCTGCGACGCTTGGCAATTTTCATTCGAGTGTGGCGCAAGCTGAAAGAAGTGTGCGGCGCAAGGTATTGCTTTGCGGAGTTGCGGGACATCTGCGAAGTCCTTGGCTTATTCACAAACACCGGTATCAACCCGAATTTCATCCGTCAGCTTGCAGCATTCCAGATCCTGCGTGACCAATTCACTATGCCGCTGGCAGACAGGACGGACCAGCAGGCCGGCGCAACGGACGCCGAACGCAGTCATCTGCTTGCACTGTGGGTTGGTCCGGCCGCACCCAAATGGAATTGGGCCGTGGAACACCTTCTGGCCAGGGTTCAGCACCACGCACAATTGCATCACAAGGCCGCCCGCCGCCTGCCGGAATTCATCAAGTTGCTTGCTGAGAACCTCGATCCGTTGTCAAGGCTGGCGGGATTCGATCCTGATCGGCCCAGTGACACCTGGCACGCACGCCCGGCGAACACGCTACGCTTCGCAGAGGTGCTGGCCAAGATCTCTGCATCACACTTTAGCGTCGGCGAAATCGTCTTCCTTTTCACGGCAGACGAACATCTGGACGGCGACGATCCTTTCCCGCTGCAAGAATTAAATGAAGCGCTCGATTCACCACTTGGGTTACCCGATGACGAGCATGAGCATTCACTTCTGGCGCTGCGACGGAAGCTCCTTTCCATCCGTGTTCCCGAAGAGGAAGCCCGTGAATGGACGTGGCACCGAATTGAAGCTTCGCTTCGCAGTGAGTTTGGTTACGCTCCGCCGGCTGGGAGCCCGGACGCGCTGACTTCGCTCGCGGAGCACTTCTTTCCTCATATTCTCGAATCATATGGCCAGATGGTTGATGCGAAGAAGCGGCAGTACCGCGTCGATCTGGCGGGAACCCCTCCGCTGATGTGGAATACACCAGCGGACGGCCCTTTCCGCTACGATGCCTCAGCACAGCAGCTCTGGACAAAGTTGCCACTGCAAGATGAGGCTGTCATCGAGAAGCTCAGCAGCATGCGACAGCTAACCCCTGCCGAGCAACAAGCTGTGCAGGACCTGTATTACCTGCCCCGGCTGGATCTTGTTCCGTTTGCCTTTCTCTTTGCGGATTTCAGGAGCGCCGACGAACGGCTGATTCAGGAGAAGAACGAAGAAGAACGGTGGACTTGGTTCCGAGGTCATTTCGCCCTTGCCCACGCGCGCTGCCGAATCATTGCTGAACACCTTGCGTGCCATGCCCAAAATGAAAGCGAGCGGCAGTGGGAAGATGCCAATGAAACAGCGTGGCTCATACTGAAACGTCTGTTTGCCGACGAGAACCGTGCAGCCAGTTCCTGGGAAGACGATTCAGGCAAAGTACCGCAGGTGACCTGGACACCCCAGCCCAACGGCGGTGCCTTCGCCGCCCTGCTGGGACTCACAGGCACCGGGCTACTGGGCGAGTTCACGCCTATCCAGGGCGGAGTTGGCTATCGCGAAGTCCCCGGGCCAATGCGCGCTTTCGGACATGACAGAAACCGCAAGAATTGCCCGGTTCCCACGGTACTTCCCACTATGGATCTGACTCTTACTCCCGCGCAAGCTAGTTTCATCACGGCCCGGAATGGGTTCGCCATGAAGGACGAGCACGGCACCGCGCTCGGCGGGGCGCAAGGCTTTACGGTGCATTGGACTGGTGTGCTCTTAGTCGACAAGGAGGGCCGCTACGAGTTCCGAGCTGGCGCTCCAACCCCTGAAGGCGAAAAGCCCGATTTCGAAGCCGCTGAACATCGGCAGTGGAAGGTTACGTTGAAGCGGGGCCAGAAAACGTGGGTTCTGCTCAGGCACCATTGGGAGGAAGAAGAACCGCAGCACACACTGGCAGTTGCTCTCAAATGCGGGGCTTACCATATCACTGTCGAGTTCACAGAGCCGGCACCTCGCTTTACTCACGAGGAAGGCGTGCGCCCTCTCCATACCGGCTTCGAGATAAAGTATACCGGACCGGACAGCGATGACCGCTGGATTGCTTTGCCGTTGCATCAGTTGTTCCGCGAGACCAAAGACGACACACTCCAGCAAGGCATCGACACCCTCAGCGGCAAGGCAGCAGACTTCCTGCAACAGCAATTTACCAGCACGCTGCGCGATATCCGTCGGACCTACCAGAGAGCTTTCAAAGCACTTCTATTCGCGATAGGGTTTGAGTTGTCAGGCAAGCGAGCGCCCCACTACGGCCAGTCCGAACTTGGATATATGCTGGACGACGCAGACTTGTTCGCCGGGGTTTCTTATTACCGGGATCCAACCCTGTTCTCAAAACACCTGGCGAATTTCGACTTCAATTTTCTCCCCCTGAGGGACAACTACCAGCCTCCGGCTCCTGTGCAGGACCTGCGCGTCCAACCCACAGTCAAGAGAGAACAGGCGCTGTTCGACTGGTGGGAACGATCGTTCGACTACGTCCAGATGAGGGAACAAACCAAGTCAGCCCACCAGCATCCTCTCTGGCTGCTTTTTGAGGAAGCGACAGAGCAACAGCCGGACAACGCAGGGCATTTACTGCGTCACATGGACGTCGATTTTCGGTACGCCCAAGCCGTGCTGCATTATTTTATCGACCAAACGGTGCCACTTTACGAAGTTACGAGTAATGACTTGAAGGACGACCGTTGGGCGGTCCGAGTGTGGCATTCGAACCAGTTTGTCAGACGACTGGTGCGGCACTTCCATGTCAACGATCTTCGCGATGCAAGGCCCTATCTGTGGGCTTCTGACGATCCCGGTATGGCAGTGAGCGGGGAAACGCGGAGCGGTAACGAGAACCTGACGAAATTTGTTTGCGACGGTCGTGAAACGACTCAATGACCGCTTGCGCGAGCATGCCAGGTGCGCATTGATTGCCTATCTTTGCTCTCAGGACAGGGTACCGCTACCCTGGCCTAGTCCTGCAAATGCCCGATCAGGCAGGGATCTGAGTGATCTGCTGTTGCTCGACGTGGAAGCGGGGCTGTGCGAGAAAGCCAGCCGGATTGAGGAAGCCATCGGCGCAATCCAGAGCTTCGTGCAACGGGCACGTCTCGGACTGGAGCCCGGATGGTCCGTGAACTGCGCCTTCGCGCGGATGTGGGACCGTCAATTTGCGACATTCCATATCTGGCAAGCTTGCAAACGCCGTGATCTATATAAGGAGAACTGGATCGAATGGAGCGATTTGGAGAAAGCCCGTCGCGTTGAAGCGTTCCGCTTCCTGGAATCGGAACTGTGTAGCTCCGCCCTGACTGTGGCAGTGCCGGGAGGACTCGAGTGGTGGCCGGATGAGCGTCCGCCCGCTCACAGTGGCCTGGAGGCGCTGCAAAAACGCCAACCGACCAGAATGCAATTGCTTGAGCCGGCGCGAGAAGGCTTGAAGTTTCTGGCTACTCCCGAGCGCGATGCCCGACCCTCCTGGCTTGCAACGGTTGCGGCAAGCGCAAGCAACGATCGGGATGTAGACCCCCGCGCAGCTACGGGCAATGCCGCGAACCAGCTTCCGTTTTGGATGGAGGCTGCTATTCGCCTTGGAACACGCTTTTATCGCATCGCCGCCGCGGGAGTACCTCCTGCAGGCATGGGCTTCGAACCTCACAAGAA
The DNA here is from genome assembly GCA_020072645.1 of Terriglobia bacterium. NCBI lineage: Bacteria > Pseudomonadati > Acidobacteriota > Terriglobia > Terriglobia bacterium. The sequence continues at coordinate 15,129 of JAIQGK010000034.1, read as the reverse complement.
GCATCATGGGGAAAAAAGCTGCGTAGAATGCTGCGATGAGTGCGGATGCTCTCATCCCGTCCTGGTCGACGAGTACTATTTTTGGCTAGTCGACGGTAGCTTTTTTAACCCACCAACGCCCCCTTCGGGGAGTTTTCCGACAACCTCTCCAGATGATTATCAGTACGGCTATCAGGACGATTACTACGATCCGAATCAGCAACAGTCGACCTTCTGGCAGGATCCGAACCAGTTGCCGCAGTTGCTGGAATGGCAGACAGCGCCCATGGTTCGGCTTGCGTGGTGTCGCGTGCATAATGGTGAGTTCCAGCAGCCCCGAAGATCCGCCAAGGGCGTAGCGGTGACAGCCATCGCCGACTCTGATCTTACTTTTCAGGGAAGAGTTGGGGATTCGCTGACTTTCTCTGTCAGCAATCCAGCAATCCCGTCGCCCCAGCCGGGCTACCTCGACACGTCCGATCCCGGCTTCCGTTACGATCTCGCGACAGACTATGCCACGGTGCTTCCGTTGATAACAGCCCCACCGAGCCCCGGCGTTACCTATCCGGGCGGTCTGCCGGCGTACCCGTATTTCGTCTATGACCGACCCGGGACGCACCTCTTCCCGCTGTCGCTCTTCAGCCCTGCCCTTGCGGTCGGATCGGCATTGAGGACGCACTGCCGCTTTGAAGCTGCGCTGAAGTGGTACCAGCTCGTCTTTGATCCCCTTCGACAGGACTGCACTTGGGTTCACTGTCCCGACAAAGGTCCTTCATCGCCGCCCCCCGCCGAGGGAGACAATGCTCCAACCTTGGTGGAGGTCGCCCCGAAGATCAATGTACCGAAGGATCTGGATGGATCCGCGCAAGGTGCGTGCTGTGATAGCACGAATATTTCCTGCGCGGATGCAAGAACTCGCTCCATCGTCTTGCATTATCTGGAGACACTCCTGGAGTGGGGCGACGCGACGATGCGCCGAAGTTCACCCGAAGCGTTTCAGCGGGCGCGTCTTATCTTTGATACCGCCTCGTTAATCCTGGGCCAGCAGCCCTGGTCAGTCCTGCTGCCGGAGTCGCTGACTCCACAAACGGTGACTGATTTCAAGCCGTTCTTCGCCCCTCTGAATCCTCGGCTCCTTGATCTTTACGATATTCTCAAAGATCGCTTGAGTTTGATTCATGCGTGCCTTAATTCGCGCCGGTTGCCCAACGGGCGCGTCGATTGCGAAATGCCATACTTTGGAATTGACCCGCTGAGCGAAGGTTGGCGCAGTACGGTTGAGCCCTGCGCCGAAGACGCCGAGTGGTGCTATTTGCACAGCCCCTACCGCTTTATCTTCCTCGTACAGAAGGCGCAAGACTTTGCAGCAAGGTTGAAGGAATTGGGAGGTGAACTCCTTGCTGCATTTGAAAAAGGCGATGCCGAGTACCTAGCCTCTGTACGCGCGGGTCACGAACGCGAACTGCTGACACTGGGGCTTGCGTCAAGAAAAGATCAATGGCGGGAGTCCGACTGGCAGGTCGAAGCGTTGCAAAAGACGAAGGCGGTCAGCCAGGCAAATCTCGCCTATTACAACGGTCTCATTCAGACTGGCTTGATTAACGATGAGATCCAGTATCAGGATCTTACTATTACATCCACGGTACTCCGTGCAGCAGGTGACGTCTCTGAAGGAATTGCCGCCGCCGTCGGCGCCATACCTAACATGTTCACCGGAATCGCTGGGTTTGGCGGGACTCCTCTGTTCTATACACAACTCCCCGTGGGGACGCCCTTGGCGTCGATTTTCGCCACTGCCGCCCGCATCATGAACGGATTGGCGGAAATAGCCACCTCGACTGCCGGCCTACAACTGACGGAAGGAGGCTGGCAGCGCCGTTCCGATGAGTGGGCTCATCAGGCGCAGATTCTCACCATTGAGATTGAGCAGATGGAATTGCAGATACTGGCTGCACAAAGGAAGCGCGACCAGATGTTGCTAGAGTTAAATTCTTTCAAACGTCAGATGGAGCAATCCAAAGAAATCCACGATTTCTTCCGGGATAAATTCACCGCTCATGATTTATATCTTTTCCTCCAAAAGGAGACAGCGGCACTCTACTACAAGACATATGATCTTACGGTTTACGCCGCACGACAAGCGGAAAGGGCCTTCAATGTTGAACGCGGGTATACTGCTCGGCGATTCATTCCTGAGTGTGCCTGGAATAGCCTGCAAGAGGGGCTGATGGCGGGGAAGCGCCTGGAAGTCGCCCTACGTCTGATGGAAAAAGCATATCTTGATGAAAATGTTCGAGAGTACGAATTGACTAAGCATTTTTCGCTCCGGCTGCACTTCCCAATGGAGTTCCTGCGCCTGCGAATTGCCGGTTGTTGCGAAATTGAACTCCCAGAGTGGATGTTCGACCTCGATTTCCCCGGCCATTACATGCGCCGTATCAAGAACGTGACACTCACCATTCCCTGCGTTACCGGCCCATACACGGGAGTGCATTGCCGCCTGACACTTATCAGCAGTGTCACACGGAAAGATCCGCGCTTGAGTGCGCCTCCGCATCATTGTTGTTGTCCTTCTAAACAGCATCGCTGCGCAGACAGAGAACTGGAGGGTGGCTACGCGGCTTGTGCCGACGATCCGCGGATGGTGCGACAGTATGCGGCCAAGGAAGCCATCGCAACCTCGAGTGGGCAGAATGACTCTGGGATGTTCGAACTCAACTTCCGCGACGAGCGGTATCTACCGTTTGAATTCCTAGGGGCGGTAAGCCGCTGGCGGATCGAGCTTCCGCTAGAAAACAACTACTTTGACATGGACACGTTGAGCGACATGATCCTCCACCTGAACTATACAGCTCGGGAAGGCGGAGAGTTGTTGCGACATGAAGCTAGCGAAGTCGCGCAATGTCATTTGCCGGGAAACGGCTGGGCCTATTTCGACGTGCGTCATGAGTTCCCGGATGCGTGGGAGTTGTTCCGCGAGGCATGTCAACGAGGTAAGAACGAACGAGAAATTGATCTGAAGCTCCTTCGGCACATGTTCCCTTTCGTTCCAGGAAACAAAGATTTGTGGATTACCAAACTGGCATTGTTTTTTGAAACAGTGGATGGAGACGGCCGGAATTGCCTCAGTCCGGGAGAATGTCCGTGCCCGACGGGCGACGAGCCGGCCTGCCACCTAGTGGAGTTCACCATGGGCTGCGACGATGAAGACGATGACGAGTTGGAGGAGTTGACATTTGCCTGCTCCGCTAGTTGTGACTGGCCAGGACTGTATCACGGAGTACTTGATGCTAGCGTTGGGCCGTTGCATCGGCAGCGTGGTGGCCGCATTCGCCTCGAGTTCCTCGCCGGCGTTGGCATGATAAGGAGCATGTTCCTCTTCTGCCGTTATGAACTCCGTCCCGTGTGTGATGGCCCGAGAGCGCCTCGTGCTGCGGCGTCATCTCGCGATTCTCCCTCGTCCAAAGTGAAAACGTACACGAGTTGAGTTGTGCCTACTTGGCGCGTTGCATCTAACATGCCCTGCACGGCCACATTCCTGGCCGTGCAGGGCCAGTATGCGCCAAAGCGCGCCTTTTCAGTACTTGATATAAATGCTTCCGTGCGCGCGAAGTTGCGGGCAAGTTCATTGATTTAGCACGGTGAAACTAGAAAAATCTGCAATTCAATCGCTGGCTCTTAATCAGTCGTCCTGAAGAGATTCGGACAGACCAAAAATCTAGGTACATTAAAGGGGCGATAACAGCGTCCATTGCGTGCTTTACACACTCTCAATGGAAGTCGCTAATCAGTTGAGGTCGAACGAGTTGCCGAAACTCTGAGGCTCGAGTCCCTTCTTCGCCATCATTCCAATCGTATTTTCGGGGCAACCCGCCCAAATTGGGGCGTGGAAAGCCCCGCATCTTGTATTTGCCTCTACTAGGAACCTGCTCACTGCGTAAGGCGAAAATTGCAGCATTGATCATCGAAAAAAAGGGGGCTGATTCCCCACAGATCAGCCCTTAACCCACTGGTTAGTTTTTGGGCGCAATTTGGGCGCAAATAGCGCCGATTACGCCGGTTTTGTCACGCCAAGCCGGCTATAAGTCCTTTGCCATCACCAAATCGCCGTTTTCTTCGTTCCATGGCATAGAAGAGGTCGTCGGTTCGATCCTGACCACCACCATCTAAAATCCGCATCGCCCATGTGGTCCGCATGGTGGGCTGGATGGGCATGATTGGAAGCATGACCTTTCTCGGTTGGCGCTTTCACCATGACCATGCTGATCCTGCGTGAACCCTTTCGTGAGCCTCGGAGATCGCAATTTCGCCCTCACTAAAACGCGATTGAGCGGCTTTCAGATTCCGATAATGATACGCCTGATCTTTTCTTAAAGGTATATAACCAAAAAACCGTGACTGCTCAGCGCAGCACTGCGCCGGGTTGCGGATTCAATCAGGACATCTTCAATTGGAACCAGAAATGGGACTGACGGGGCGGTAGCCTGCCCATTGAACCGTGAGCTCTGACAACATCAATTATTGTCCTGTATCTCCCTGCTGTTGATCTGTGGTTGATCAGCATTAATCAGCGGTAAGAAGAATTGGTTGCAGTTTGGCTGCGCCGTGTCTTCGGTTATGTGCTCTCCGAGCCTTCCTTATACATCTGTTCAATCATCCCTGTGTGAATGAGGTCCTTGGCGGGGACCGACAGCAGCAGGATTGGAGGTAAATCTATGATCCGTGAGGACACTGCAAGGTTAGTCATTATCGAACACGGTGATCGTGCTGTTGATATGGATCTTGCGGTCGAATCTCTCAAAAAAGACCTGGTGGTGCTGGTGCAGAATTTAAGCGCGGAGCAGGCTGACCATGTCATGCACCAGATAGCTGAAAAACTCGGCCTCAGTGACGCGTTGAGTTTACAGGCAGGCATGGCCGGATTTCATGGCCATCGTCACAATATCAGCAAGTACTTCATGAGCGTCAACAAGCGCACTGACTACCAGTTTATTACTCCTCATTCCGAAGGCAGCAGTTTTGTGGGCATGCAGCTAGCGACCTTTTACTGCTATGAGAACACCACCGATGGCGGTGAAACCATTCTGATGAATGTTGACGACTCAAGTCATGCGTGGCGGTGTGTGCGTGAGAGAGTGATGAGAGGAAAGCTGGGGAACAAGCCACTCGCGCGGCATGAGATTCTGCGGGCCAAAGGACTGTACCAGCTCAATCTGCCGGACGACGTGCTCCGGGATGATGACCAGATTCTGCAGGAGCATGAGACCAAAATCCCCGGCCTTACTGTCGTTGAGGTTTTGGCTAAACCTGAGCCAGCATACTCTGCCGTTTTAAATCGCAAAGTAAACGTATATTGGGACAGTATTGATGGCGCAGATCTTGATTCGGTGCCGGAATACGCGCGGCTGCTGGCGCAATCAGGTTTACTCAAGGAGCCGCCCGGAGGCCTTGAACTCCGCCAACTGGATCCGGAAGCCGACCGGCGCATTTGGCATTCCGGCGTGCGCTATACAGAGCTTTTCAAATGCAAAATTACCCGCAAGTTAGCTCCCGGAGATCTTGTAATTCAAAACAACATGACCTGGGCCCACAGCGCCAGTAACTGGTCCCCTGGTTCGGGCACGCGGAAAATTGCCGCATCATTTGCGTAAGCTGGGGTGAGCGGCCTTGATGATGAGATCATTCGGTTCATCGAACTGCCGGATAACAGTACTCCTGTTAACATCTGTCTGCCACTACAGGTCTGATTCAAAATCGAATCGGACGGACAAAAACGCCACTTTTTCTCCGTGGGACCCCGATAATAATCGCACTCCCATTTTTTTCTGTTTATGAGCGATGAAGTCGCGATGATCGCGGAGCCTGCTCGCATGAATGCTGATACAGGTCTGCTCAAGAAACCACGGGAGAAATCCGATGTAGCTGAATCACAAAAGCCGTTCTGCAAGACCGAGGATGGAGAATGGGGCAGCTTCAACAACATAAGGGATGGGAAACTGCAGGATGTCCTGATCTGCTGGAACGGGCATTTCAACTGGCTTATTTCATCGTGCAGGACCGTGCTGCGGCGATTGAGATTGTTGCCACGGCCAAGAAAAGGCTGGCGGCTGAACAGGCCAGGGAGAGGAAAAGAGCTTATTGGCGCAACAAGCCTTTGAAACAGAAGATCCGGCGCATGACCCGCGATGAACAGGATGCGCTCCAATGGCTTATTTACCTCGAATCAGAAAGGTATGAAATTCAGCAGGAACAGGAAGGCACTCCTGACGAGCGGGCGATGGGAGTGCGGTATATCAAGTTTTTAGTGCAGATGACTGTGAATATGTCGTCCTTCTATGTTGCCGTTGGGTTGCACCGGATTTTGCATCGTTATAGCACGCCGGAAGTTCAGCAGGCTTATGAGCTGCTCACGGAAGAATATGCAGGCGCTGAGAAGTACCGGAGAGTAAAGCAGCAGCTCATGCGGAAAGTGGCTGAGCGCTTCGGCAAATTCATCACAATCACCCGGTCAGATAATCAGGAATTGCGCTTTGAACCCTATGAAGACCAGCGAGACTGCGTTGACCTTGCAACCCGTTGCCTGAAAATGTTCACACCCTGGAGCACGGTGAACGCATGCTGGTTTCGCTCAGTATCGGGCATAGCTGAAAGCGGTCCGCGAGTGCAAGGCGGTCCGGACACAGAAGAGATGAGGCGATGTCATGTCTTCATTCATCCGCCCTGCTTTGACCGGTTGGCCAAAACACTCGGCCTGTCTCCACGACGAGAAACTCTCGCGATGCCGCACTTCAAAATGACCCTGAGTTCCCAAGACCACCCGCATCTGATGATGGCCTCGGCCGTACAGCTTACGACCGAGGAGCGGGAGTTCATAGACTCAGTCCCAAAGTTTTAACTTGCCTGAACTGGAACTTTCAAAAGCATGAAATTTTCACTCTTTTTTGAAATGCAGACAGCGGATTCGACTCCTGAAAAGGAAGCAAGGCTGTTTCGCGATTGCGTAGAACAGGCCCGGCTCGCTGACGAACTCGGCTATCACTGTATATGGGAAGTTGAGCATCACGGATTGTATGAATACTCGCACTCATCAGCGCCGGAGGTTTTTCTTTCGTTCGTTGCAGCGCAGACAAGCAGAATCCGGCTTGGCCACGGTTGCACGCTGCTCCCGTACCGTTATAACCACCCGATTCGGATTGCCGAGCGCATAGCGACCCTGGATATTTTGTCCAACGGGCGCGTCAACTGGGGAACAGCACGGTCAGGATCAAGAGTAGAGCAGGAAGCTTTTGAGGTGGACAAGACCACCTTGCGCGACGAGTGGCAGGAAGCGCTTGAGATCATTCCCAAAATGTGGAACCCTGAGCCGTTCAGTTATAAAGGCCGGTTCTTCAACATCCCGCCCACACACATTGTGCCCACTCCGCTGCAAAAGCCGCATCCTCCGATCTTCGCGGCGTGCTCCAAGCCGGAAGACGCGCGTTCGGTCGGCAAGATGGGAATTGGTGCGCTGAATCTCGGCACTTACCGGAGCGATGCCCTGGCCAGTTGTATTTCTGAATATCGGGAGGCCATTGCCGTCAGCACGCCCATTGGGTCTACTGTGACCAATCATTTCGCGTGTACTGCAGCGTGCCTGGTCTTAAACGATGATTTTGAGGCGTGCCGCCATGGCCTGCGCGGGTCAACCTACTTTACCGAAGCGTTACTCCATTATTACCGGGGAGAAAGACCGGTCGGCGCTCTTCCTATAACCAAGGACTTCCTGCCGGATGATTATGTCCGCGATTTTGCGCGCGTCCGCAATGCGCCCCAGTCACAACTTTCTTCCGTGATTGGAGACCCGCAGGCAGCGCGTGAATCGGTCCAACGGTTCGTAGATGCCGGTGTGGATGAATTGATGCTCGTGATGCAAACCGGCACCACCCCGCATGAGTTGGTCATGGAATCCATTAAGACTTTCGCTGAAAAAGTCATGCCCCACTTCGCCTGATTCAACATCCTGGCGCTATCGCTCAAATAAAAATTGCTCACCGGACTGGTAGCAGTCACTGCACCTGCTTACACGCTGATCTCCTGGAAGGAAATGGATGGAAATCTTTGAAAACCCGGATCGTCTGGAAAGAACAACCCAGAGCCAACCTGCTGCAGCTCCACGAATGAAAGCGGCCATTGAGCCGAAGGCCCGGCCTGCACGGTTGCCTCTGTCCTATGCCCAGCAAAGCTTGTGGTTCATCAACAAGCTGAAAGGGACAAGCAGCGAATACAACCTGCTGTTTGGATTAAAGATAAAAGGAGCGTTGGACCGGGTATCCCTCGAGCGAGCAATCAATACCATAGTGGAACGCCATGAGAGCCTGCGGACTCGTTTTGAAGAGATTGATGGCGAGCCAGTGCAGGTCATTGAGCCGGGTTTGCGAATCTCCATGCCGGTTGAGGACTTGAGCTGGCTCGACGAGCAGACACAGGCAGCCCGAGTATTGCAGGCGCTGAAAGATGAAGGCGCTGAACCGTTCGATTTATCACGTGGCCCACTACTGCGGGTCAGGCTGCTGAAGCTGAATGAAACGGAGCATGTCTTCGTGGAGACCATGCACCACATTACAACCGATGGCTGGTCGTGGGGAGTATTTCATCGAGAGTTGCTGACAATCTATGACGCTTACCGGCAGGGACGCGGTAATCCGCTGGAACCACTGGCCATCCAGTATGCCGATTTCACATTGTGGCAGAGGAATTGGGTAGAGAGCGGGCGGCTGAATAAGGGATTCAAATATTGGAAAAAGCAATTGGAGGGTATACCGGAACGGCTCGAGCTGCCGGTGGACCATCCACACCACGTAGAGACGTTCCGGGCCGAAGTACAGGAGGCCCTCCTGCCGGCGGACCAGATGGCAGCCTTAAAGCAACTCAGCCGTGAGAACCAGGCGACGTTGTATATGAGCCTGCTGTCGGCTTTCGCACTGCTGCTCTCCCGATACAGCGGCCAGGATGACATTGTGGTGGGATCGCCAATCGCGAACCGTCAGGACCCGCAGTTAGAGCAGCTGATTGGCATCTTCGTAAACACGCTTGTGATGCGAGTACGCATCTCTCCGCAAGCGAGTTTCCGCGAGCTGCTGAATGAAGTGACGCAGACGACCTGGGATGCCTACCAGCACAAGGACGTTCCCGTGGACCGGCTTGTGGAGGAGATCTCTCCGCAAAGAAGCATTGACTATACCCCGCTGTTTCAGGTGGTGCTGGCATTGCAGAGCATGCCATTTGGCCTGGAAGCAGGAGAGTCATCTCTCGCACTGGAACCGATGATCGGCGATGCGGCCCAGGCACGCTGGGACCTTGAAGTCCACATTTGGGAAACTGGCGCGGGATTGAATGTGCGGTGGCTCTACAACCGGGACGTCTTTGAACCCTGGCGCACTGAGCAAATGGCAAAGCATTACCTTATGGTGCTCAATGCGGTTATAGCCCAGCCGGAAAAGCCGCTTCGCAACATTGATGTCCTCAGCCAGGAAGAACAGCAGCATATCCTTCACGGATTGAACGATACAAAAAAAGATGTGCCGGAGACCACGCTGGTTGAATTGTTCCAGCAGCAGGCGGCCATAAATCCGGGCGCCATTGCTGTTGCGCACAATCGATGCGAGCTGACCTATCTGGAACTGGATGCCAGGTCCAATCAACTGGCACATTATTTAAAGGAGCAGGGTTTACAGCCGGAGGACATAGTCGGTCTGGCAATGCCGCGTTCCCTAGAGATGATCATCGCCCTGCTTGGGATTTTAAAGGCGGGAGGCGTTTATTTGCCGCTGGACCCAGCCTATCCAGCCGAGCGGCTGTTATTCATGATTGCAGATGTTTCGCCAAGGTTTTTGTTTTGTGAACGCAATCTGGCATCAGTCCTGGCTGGCCGCAACTCAAGCCTCATTACCTTGGAATCTGATTGTGCTTTACGCGCCGGAATCGAATCTACCACTCCACTGCAACTCCCCGACTCGCGAAATGCCGCATATCTGATTTATACCTCTGGCTCAACAGGCAAGCCTAAAGGCGTGGCCCTTGAGCACCGCAATACGACGGCTTTCCTGTTCTGGGCCGAGAGCGTATTCGGGCCCGAAGACCGGGCAGAGGTCCTGGCATCTACTTCCATCAGCTTCGATTTATCAGTATTTGAAATCTTCCTTCCACTTTGCCGGGGAGGCAAAGTGGTCCTGGCCCAAAATGCGTTGGATGTTGCGAACGCATCGCGAACACACCAGCCGACTCTGCTTAATACAGTTCCATCAGCAGCAACGGAACTTCTAAGGACTGGCGCCATTCCGCCATCGGTGCGGGTGGTGAGTTTGGCCGGTGAACCGTTATCAAGTGCGCTTGTAGACAGCATCTACAGGGAGACGAATGCGCGCGTCGTTGACGCATACGGCCCTTCCGAAACGACTACTTATTCGACCTTTGCGTTTCGGGAACCGGGCGGCCCGGAAACCATCGGCAGGCCCATCCTGAATACGCAGATTTACCTGCTGGACAGTTTCTTGCGGCCGGTGCCGATTGGCGTAGTTGGTGATCTTTACATTGGCGGACGTGGAGTGGGACGTGGTTACGTGAATCGTCCGCGTCTGACGGCTGAGCGATTTGTTGCTAATCCGTGGGGAGAGTCGGGAAGCCGGATGTACCGGACTGGTGATCTGGCCCGCTGGAATTATGACGGAACGCTGGAATTTCTTGGGCGTTCTGACGACCAGGTGAAGGTCAGGGGATTCCGCATTGAACTCGGTGAAATTCAGGCAACATTGCTGGAGCATCCGCGCGTGCGTGATGCTGCCGTAATTGTCCGCGATGATGGCACACAAAAGGGCCTGGTGGGATATGTCACTCGCGCGGAGACTGCTGACGAGCAGGATGAAGCGCGAAAGTCACAGATATCGCAGTGGCAAGAGCTCTATGACTCCATTTACGAGCGGTCTCAGGAAACATCAGGGGCGTTCAACTTTGTGGGCTGGATGAATAGCTACACCGGGCAGCCAATTGCGCCTGACGAGATGGAAATCTGGGTGCAGGAGACAGTGGCCCGAATCAAATCACTCGGAGCGAAGAGGGTAGTTGAGGTTGGATGCGGAACAGGGCTTCTGCTGACCAGGCTTGCGGCAGACTGCGTCAGCTATATCGGTGTGGACTTCTCGCCGATCGTGCTGAAGCAATTGGCTTCCTCCTTATCCACGCGGCCTGATTTGCGCCAGGTGGAACTGAGGCATGGGCTCGCCCACGATTTGAGTTTTCTTGCCGATGGAAGCGTTGATCTGGTGATCGTGAATTCCGTAGTGCAGTACTTTCCGGAAGTTCATTACCTCATCGGCGTGTTGCGTGAGGCGGTGCGCGTCACCCGCAGCGGCGGTCATATCTTTATCGGCGATGTGCGCAGCCTGCCATTGATGGAGGCCTATCATGCGTCGGTTCATCTGCATAAAGCCGGCGCTGAAATGACAGTGGCTGAGCTGCGGCGCCGGATTGCGCAAGCCATGCGCGATGAGGAGGAATTACTGGTTGCGCCTCGCCTGTTTGAAGAGATAGGCCGGAACTGGGAAGATGTGGGCCGGGTCACATGCTCGCTGAAAGCCGGATGCTATGACAACGAATTAAGCCGCTTCCGCTATGACGTGGTGATTCGAGCAGGAGACAAGGAGGAAATAATTGATCCCGGACAGCAGATCTCCTGGACACAGGATGGAAGCTGGAAAACAGAACTTGAGAAAAGATTGCATGAAACTCCTCCCAATTCAATCGGGGTTCGCGGCATTCCGGACGCGCGCGCCGCAAAGGCGGTAAGGGCCGTAGAGTTGCTGGCAAATTCCCCAGCGGAGATGCGCGCCGGGGAGTTGCAAATCGCGGTGCAGCACGCGACAGGTGAAGATCCTGATGCAGTCATGGCGCTGGCGCGCAAACTTGGCGTGGAGATTCGCTGGCAGCGATTTGGAAGTGACGGCATTTACGATGCGGTATTCAATCCGCGCTGGCGCAGAGTGTCGAGGGCCGATCAGTTGTCGGCAGCGGACTACGAACGGTTTGCCAATACCCCCGCGAAAAATATGGGAGACGCAGAACTGGTCCAGGAGTTGAAAACTTATCTGGGACAAAAGCTTCCCGATTACATGGTGCCGCCGGCCATTGTCGTCCTGCCTCGCCTGCCATTGAAGCCGAATGGAAAACTGGACCGGCAAAAATTGCCGACCCCTGATTTCAATCTGCGCACCGCGGTCTATCGCGCACCACGAACGCCTGAAGAAGAGATCTTGTGCGAAATTTTCGCGCAACTCCTGGGAATGGACCGAGTGGGAGTTGACGATGACTTCTTTGCATTAGGTGGACATTCCCTGATGGCCACTCGCCTGATTAGCCGGATTCGGGCATTGCTGGGGGCCGACATCCAGGTTAGTACCGTATTTGAGGCGCCAAGCGTTGCGAAGCTGGCGGCAAAACTGTCGGGAGCACGAAGCAGCCGGGTGGCATTGGAACAAAAGCTTCGGCCGGAACATTTGCCCTTGTCCTACGGGCAACAGCGACTGTGGTTCATAGACAAGCTAAAAGGATCAAGCACGGAATATACGATCCCGGTACGCCTGCGGATAAGTGGAGAGTTGGATCCGGTGACGCTGGAACGGGCGATTAATACCATTGTTGAGCGGCATGAGAGCATGCGGACGCATTTCAAGGAAATGGATGGCAGGCCTGAACAGGTCATTGCGCCGCAAATTCTCATCAGCATGCCGAAAGATGACTTGCGTGGTCTCGATAAGCAGGCACAGTCAAGGCAGGTCATCGAGATTCTGAAGCAGGAAGGGGCCCGTCCGTTTGATCTGTCACAAGGGCCATTCCTGCGGGTCAGGCTGCTGAGACTGGGGGAGCAGGAACACATATTACTGCGGACCGTTCATCACATTGCTTCGGACGGTTGGTCGGAAGGCATTTTCAATAGAGAGTTGGCGGAAATTTACGACGCCTACCGGCAGGGAAAGGAAAATCCGCTCAAGCCGTTGAGATTGCAATATGCGGATTTCACGTTGTGGCAGCGGGAGTGGTTGCAAGGCGACTGGCTTACAGGGGAATTGGCATATTGGAAGCAGCAGTTAGCGGGCATTCCCGAGCGCCTGGAGCTATGCACTGACAGGCCGCGACCAGCATTGCAAACTTTCGAGGGTGAACTCTGTCACGTGAGACTCAACGCCGAAGCGGCAGGGAAGTTGAAGCGGTTTAGCCAGAGCCATCAGGCGACCCTGTATATGACGATGCTGGCTGCCTTTGGGGTACTGTTGTCGCGTTACAGCGGACAGCAGGATATTGTGGTGGCCTCGCCGATTGCGAACCGGCAGGACCCGCAGTTGGAAGAGTTGATCGGATTTTTTGTAAACACGCTGGTCTTGCGGATGGGAACGCAGGGAGAGAAGAGTTTCCGCAATTTACTGGGCGAAGTGCACCGTATGGCCTTGGAAGCCTACCAGCATCAGGACGTGCCATTCGAGCGGCTGGTGGAGGAACTTGCGCCTCGCCGCAGCCTGCAGACATCCCCGGTTTTCCAGGTAATGTTTTCGCTCCAGAACATGCCTTGGGAAGTCTATCAATTGAAGGGTCTGGAAATTGAGGTAGTCCGGGGGGATTATCCGCAGGTCATTGTGGATCTGGAAGTATATGCGGTGGAGCACGCAGGGGCCATCGAGATTTACTGGGTCTATAACCATGATCTGTTCGACCGCTGGCGTATGGAACAGATGGCACACCACTTCCTGCGCGTGCTCGAAGCCACGGTGGACGATCCGAGCCGGCACATCGGGCAAACCCAGTTGCTCGATGAGAAAGAGCTGCGGCACATTCTGGAAGAATTTAACCCGACTGAGCGCGATGTACCCGGAGCGACATTGCCGGAACTATTCGAAGAGCAGGCGAGAAGAACACCCCGCGCAACAGCGGTGATTGATGATGGAAAAGAACTCAATTATGAAGAGTTGAACCAGCAGGCGAACCGTCTCGCTCACTGGTTGATTGCTGAAGGGATTGGGCCGGAAGATCTGGTCGCAGTGGCCATTCCACGGTCATTAGAGTTGATGGTTGCGCTGCTCGGCATATTGAAATCCGGAGCAGCCTGCCTGCCGTTGGATACGAGCTATCCTGCACAGCGGCTGGCCTTCATGCTGGAAGATGCTCAACCAGCGTGCATGTTGACTGTGTCTGGGCTGGCTTCGCGGCTTGCTGATGACCTGCCTCAACTCGTTCTTGACAAGCAGGAAGCGCGGGACGTTCTGGCACATTTTTTAACAGGCAATCCGGGAAATGCAGATCGTCGAAAATCTTTGTCGGGGGAAAATCCGGCGTATGTCATTTATACGTCCGGCTCCACGGGCACTCCCAAGGGCGTGCTGGTGCAGCACTCGGCGATTGTAAATAAGGTCTCCACGCTCATCAGCTATTTCGGCCTTACCCGCACAACGCGCTATGCGGCGATCACCTCCACCATCTTTGATCCGTTATTTGAACAGATATTCTGTCCACTCTGCGCCGGGGGAATATCCATCATCATTCCTGATGCTGTCCGGGATGATGCAGAACGGTTCAGCGTCTACGCCCGCGAGCACAAGCCTTCCGTACTCGATGTCACACCCGGTCTAGCCGGGCATCTGGTTCGGCACAGCAGTTGGACTTTGCGTCTGGACACCTTGATTATTGGCGGCGATATCCTGCCGGTGCCTCTCGCGAACGAACTGTGGTCGAGCCGTGTAGCGCGCAAAATCTTCAATTTCTACGGCCCCACGGAAGTTTGTATTGACGCCACCGCCTGTGAAATCACCGCAACTTCTTTGGACGGAGCAGTATCTATTGGTTCCGCATTGCCGAATTACCGCCTTTACGTGCTTGATGGCGAAATGCAACCGGTACCCGTCGGAGTTGTGGGAGAACTTTATATCGCAGGAGTGGGACTGGCTCGCGGTTATCTGAAACGACCGGCCCTCACTGCCGAGCGGTTCCTGCCTGATCCTTATGGCGAGCCGGGAACCCGCATGTATCGCACCGGTGATCTGGCGTGGTGGCGCAAGGACGGCAATCTGGAGTTCATCGGACGCCGCGATCATCAGGTGAAGATACGTGGCTTCCGCATTGAACTGGGCG